>NZ_JAWOTB010000012.1:0-79959 GCF_033338655.1 Vibrio sp. Vb1729
TTTAAAATACAAAACGCCCGATGAAGTACATCGAGCGTTTTAGTTAAAAAGTGTCAACCCATATCAGGACGGGTCAGTGATTTGAGTAGCTTACTACATACCTAACGCGTATTTCAGTACTTGAGCCTTAATTGGCCCTGAGTTTTCAGCAAGCTTCAATGCAGCATTACGTACGAACTTCAATGGCCCTAGATCGTTGCTAAAACCTTTATAGAAAAAGTCCATGCCCGTCTGCATGAGTAAGTTGTCAGGTCGACGTGCGCGTTCGTATTTCGCGAGTAAGGTATCTTCCAGCTTTTCTTGTTGTTCTGTTACCGAAAGGAGAACGTCTACATCTTTGAAGCCTAAGTTTACCCCTTGCCCTGCAAGCGGGTTGATCGTATGGGCAGAGTCACCCACTAACACGCAATTTTTGCTTGAGTAGCTTTGCGCATGACGACGAGTGAGTGGGAATGAGCCAAACTGTAAAACTTCAATATCGCCTAATTCAGCAGGGAAATGACGTAAAATTTCTTCTCTTAGTTGAGGTTTACTCATCGCACACAGTTGTTTAATACGTTTAGGCGAGTCATACCAAACCAAAGAACCTTGGCCTACTACTTGACCATCGTCGTTACTCAAAGAGCACAGAGGTAAAAATGAACGTGGGCCTGAAGGTGTAAATTGTTGCCAAGTAATATCTTGCTGAGGCAATTCTGTTTTCACGTTAATCAACATGCAGTGTTGTCGGTAATCCCACGCAGTTACACCAATTCCAGCCAATTGACGAACTTTAGAGTTTGCACCATCAGCACCAATCACCCAGTTAGCTTCAAACTGCTCCCCACTTTCTAGTGTCACAAGATTTATATCTGCAAACTCAATGGCTTTTAATCGCTCAGGACACATCACGGTTAGATTTTCATGCTGAGAGAAGACTTGCCAAAGACCTAATTGGATTAGGCGGTTTTCAACGATGTAACCTAGCTGATCCAATGACAATTCATCAGAGTGAAAACGAGTACGGCACTCTGGGTGCTCCCAAGTTTCTAAGCGCCGATAAGGACAAACTCGCATGCTCTTGATCTCTGACCATGCTCCGAGTGAATCAAGTAACTCCACCGACTGGTGCGAGATTGCAGATACACGAATATCCATCGCCTGAGCGGCATCAAAAACTTTAGGTTTTGTACCTTCAACCAAGACAACGCTTCTGCCCTGCTTGGCAAATCCAACAGCGACGGCTGCCCCGACCATACCGCCACCGATCACGGCGATGTCATACTTGTTCATTTTTCACTCTTCATCGTGCTGATTAATTGGCGTTTTTTATTGTACTTTCCATGGCTATTTTTACAAAATTGTTTAACAAAAAACCTTGTTCTGCATAGGGCGAAAAACTAGATTTCATCAGGCTTTGCAGAGAATTAGCTAGATCACTAGTCAGGTGCTTTTTAAAGCAGTACAATACGCCGCTTACCGCCGTGATGGCGGCTATAATTTGAGCAATAGCTCTCCGATTTAAGTACAACTGAACGAGCGAAAGTGAGATGAGTAAGAAACTGCTAATTAAAACCTGGGGCTGCCAGATGAACGAATACGATTCATCAAAAATGGCCGACCTGCTTAATGCTGCAAACGGCTACGAGCTGACGGAAGAGCCAGAGGAAGCAGACGTACTTCTACTTAACACCTGTTCGATCCGTGAAAAAGCGCAAGAGAAAGTTTTCCACCAGTTAGGCCGCTGGAAAACACTAAAAGATAAAAAACCTGGCGTAGTTATCGGTGTAGGTGGTTGTGTAGCAACGCAAGAAGGTGACCATATTCGTGAACGTGCACCATACGTTGACGTTATTTTTGGCCCACAAACTTTGCACCGCCTACCTGAGATGATCAAACAATCTCAGTCCGATGATGCACCAGTTATGGACATTTCGTTCCCAGAGATCGAAAAATTCGACCGCCTACCTGAACCTCGCGCTGAAGGTGCGACAGCATTCGTTTCTATTATGGAAGGCTGCTCTAAGTACTGTACTTACTGTGTCGTACCGTACACTCGTGGTGAAGAAGTAAGCCGTCCAATGGATGACGTACTGTTCGAAATCGCCCAACTTGCTGAACAAGGCGTACGTGAAGTAAACCTTCTGGGTCAAAACGTAAACGCGTACCGTGGTCCTATGCACGATGGTGAGATCTGTTCATTTGCAGAGCTGCTTCGTTTGGTTGCGTCTATCGATGGTATCGACCGTATTCGTTTCACGACGAGCCACCCGTTAGAATTCACAGACGACATCATCGCAGTATACGAAGATACGCCAGAACTTGTGAGCTTCCTGCACTTACCTGTGCAAAGTGGTAGTGACCGTATCCTAACGATGATGAAACGCCCTCACACCGCTATCGAATACAAATCGATCATCCGTAAACTGCGTAAAGCTCGTCCTGATATCCAAATCAGTTCAGACTTTATTGTTGGTTTCCCTGGTGAGACAGACAAAGACTTCCAAGACACCATGAAGCTAATCAAAGATGTAGACTTTGACATGAGCTTCAGCTTTATTTTCTCTCCACGTCCAGGTACGCCAGCAGCGGATTACCCTTGTGATGTGTCAGAACAAGTGAAGAAAGAGCGCCTTTACGAACTACAGCAAACTATCAATGCTCAAGCGATGCGTTACTCTCGCTTAATGCTTGGCACAGAACAACGTGTTCTAGTTGAAGGTCCTTCGAAGAAAAACCTAATGGAACTACGCGCTCGTACAGAAAACAACCGTGTAGTAAACTTTGAAGGTAGTGCAGACCTAATTGGTCAGTTCGTTGATGTGAAGATCGTAGACGTATTTGCAAACTCACTGCGTGGTGAGCTAGTACGTACTGAAAAAGACATGGATCTTCGTAGTGTGATTTCCCCAACGCAGATGATGGCGAAAACACGTCGCGAAGATGAGCTGGGTGTAGCTACTTTTACGCCGTAAGCTCGTATAAATAGCCATAGAGAGCCTGGTCGTTATCAGGCTCTCACTAAGTGGCAAAAAATGAGAGGCAACATTGAGCAATAAAATCGTAACTCTAGAAATTAACCTAGAACCTTCAGACAACCGCCGACTAGCTAGCCTGTGCGGTCCATTCGATGACAACATCAAGCATTTAGAACGTCGTCTAGGCGTTGAAATTAACCACCGTAGTGACCACTTTACGATTGTCGGTAAACCTCATACCGCATCAGCTGCGCTGGATATCCTGAAAACTCTATATGTTGATACCGCACCTGTACGAGGTGAGATCCCAGATATTGAGCCTGAGCAAATCCATCTAGCGATCAAAGAGTCTGGTGTTCTTGAGCAGAATACTGAGTCTAACATCGAGCATGGTAAAGAAGTCTTCGTCAAAACCAAGAAAGGTGTGATCAAACCACGTACGCCAAACCAAGCGCAGTACTTGGTTAACATGGTCACGCATGATATTTCTTTTGGTATTGGCCCTGCTGGTACAGGTAAAACCTACCTTGCTGTAGCAGCAGCTGTTGACGCACTAGAGCGCCAAGAGATCCGCCGTATTCTACTTACTCGTCCAGCGGTTGAAGCTGGTGAGAAATTGGGCTTCCTGCCTGGTGATTTAAGCCAGAAAGTCGACCCATACCTACGTCCGCTATACGACGCCCTATTTGAAATGCTGGGCTTTGAGCGCGTAGAGAAGCTGATTGAACGTAACGTGATTGAGGTCGCCCCTCTTGCTTACATGCGTGGTCGTACTCTAAACGACGCCTTCATCATTCTTGATGAGAGTCAGAACACCACTGTTGAGCAGATGAAGATGTTCCTAACGCGTATTGGTTTTAACTCTCGCGCGGTTATCACTGGTGATGTCACGCAGATTGACTTACCTCGTGGTGCTAAATCGGGTCTTCGTCATGCTATTGAAGTACTAAGCGAAGTTGACGACATCAGCTTTAACTTCTTCTTAGCCGACGACGTTGTACGTCACCCTGTGGTTGCTCGTATCGTTAACGCGTACGAGAAGTGGGAAGCGCAAGACCAGAAAGAGCGTAAAGAGTTCGAGAAACGCCGTCGTGAAGAACGCGATGCGAAGTTACTAGAAGCAGCAAAGGCCGAACTGAATGCACAAGTTGCTTCAACTAAGGAATAATCATGGCGATTGAACTTGATCTGCAACTGGCAGTCGAAAATGAAGAAGGTCTGCCTTCGCAGCAAGATTTCCAATTGTGGCTAGATAAGACAATTCCTCTCTTCCAGCCACAAGCCGAAGTCACCATTCGTATTGTTGATGAACAAGAAAGTCATACGCTCAATCATGAGTATCGCGGCAAAGATAAACCAACTAATGTGTTGTCGTTTCCATTTGAAGCACCTCCTGGTATGGAAATAGATTTACTTGGTGATTTGATTATTTGCCGCCAAGTTGTTGAAAAAGAGGCGGTTGAACAGAGCAAGCCTCTGCTAGCACATTGGGCGCATATGGTTGTACATGGCAGCTTGCATCTGCTAGGTTATGATCATATAGAGGATGACGAAGCCGAAGAGATGGAGTCCCTCGAAACCGAAATCATGCAAGGTATGGGTTATGAAGATCCTTACATTGCTGAAAAAGAGTAGCTATTGGCCACTCGACAGGGAAAGGCGAACCACCTAAATGACTCTCGTGTTCGCCTCTCTATGTGTGCTATCACACTTCTGATAGCGTTACTTAATTGAGAAACAATGAACGAAGATAATTCTCCCTCTTCTAACGAAGATAAGAAAGAAAAGGCAGAAGGTCCGAGTAGAAAGTCCTTCTTTGAACGTCTAGGTCAACTATTTCAGGGCGAACCAAAAGATCGCCAAGAGCTTGTGGATGTTATCCGCGACTCTGAAGTTAACGACCTGATTGACCATGACACTCGCGATATGCTCGAAGGTGTTATGGAAATCTCCGAAATGCGTGTGCGTGACATTATGATCCCGCGTTCGCAAATGGTTACCGTTGAGCGTACTCACGACCTTGATACCTTGGTTGCTTTGATTACCGATGCTCAACACTCTCGCTACCCTGTGATCAGCGAAGATAAAGACCATGTGGAAGGCATACTTCTAGCGAAGGACTTACTTAAATACTTAGGCTCAGGCAGTAATCCATTTGATATCGAAGAAGTCATTCGACCAGCGGTTGTGGTACCGGAAAGTAAACGCGTTGATCGACTGCTGAAAGAATTCCGTGAAGAACGTTATCATATGGCCATTGTTGTCGATGAATTCGGTGGTGTTTCTGGTCTTGTGACCATTGAAGATATCCTTGAGGAAATCGTCGGGGATATTGAAGATGAATTCGATGAAAGTGAAGAGACGGACATTCGTAAGCTGAGCAAGCATACGTTTGCTGTCAGAGCGCTGACAACCATCGAAGAGTTTAATGAGACATTCGGAACCAACTTCAGCGATGAGGAAGTTGATACCGTTGGTGGTATGGTCATGACTGCCTTTGGTCACTTACCTTCTCGTGGTGAACTGGTTGAAATTGAAGGCTACAACTTCAAAGTCACCGCTGCCGATAACCGTCGTGTCATTCAACTCCAAGTGACGATCCCAGACGAAGAAACCCTGGTTGAAGCCACTCAAGAGTAACGCGATACCCATTGGGAATCTCAGAAAATTACAATGATGAATGAACTCTTTCATCGCCTTAAGCGGCCCTTAGTGGCCGCTTTTGTTGGCGCCTCTACTACACTCGCTTTCGCTCCTTACCAGCTGTGGCCTATTGCCATTCTTAGCCCTGCAATTCTACTGATTCTTCTTGCTAACCAAACTCCGAAACGCGCACTATGGATTGGTTATGCTTGGGGGTTAGGTCAATTTGCAACTGGCGTTAGCTGGGTTTACGTCAGTATCTCCGGTTTTGGCGGTATGCCGCTCATTGCCAATTTATTTTTAATGGGCTTGCTTGTTGCCTACTTGGCTGTTTATTCAGGCTTATTTGCTTGGCTCAACAACAAGCTGTTTCCTCAATTTACGCTCACAAAAGCACTTCTCGCTGCACCTGCTTTATGGCTGATCAGTGATTGGTTACGTGGTTGGGTGATGACTGGATTCCCTTGGTTATGGCTAGGCTATAGCCAGATAGATGCTCCACTCGCAAGCTTTGCACCAATTGGCGGCGTAGAACTGCTTACTCTATTTATCCTTATCAGCGCAGGGGCGTTAGCCTATGCATGGATTCATAAGCAGTGGCTGATGGTGATTATCCCTGCGGTACTACTCAGTACTGGCTTTGGGATTCGCAACTACGATTGGGTAACACCCCGACCAGAAGACACGACTAAGCTCGCACTGATTCAAGGTAACGTAGACCAAAACCTAAAGTGGCTACCAAGTCAACGCTGGCCAACCATCATGAAATATGCTGACTTAACTCGTGAAAACTGGGACGCTGACATTATCGTTTGGCCAGAAGCAGCAATTCCCGCTTTTGAAATTGAAGTGCCTTCATTTTTGAGCAATATCGACAGCGCTGCAAAAATGAATAACAGCGCAATCATCACCGGTGTCGTCAACCAAGCTGAAGACCGACAGTTCTACAACAGTATTCTGTCCCTCGGCATCACACCATACGGTGACTACAGCTTCGATTTAAGCGAACGTTACCATAAGCATCACCTACTACCGTTTGGTGAGTTTGTACCATTTGAAGATATTTTGCGCCCATTAGCGCCATTCTTTAACCTACCGATGTCGTCGTTTAGCCGTGGGGCTTTTGTGCAGCCAAACATCGTTGCGAATGGCATGCACATGGCACCAGCGCTTTGCTATGAGATCATCTTTAATGAGCAAGTGCGTCAAAATGTGACTGACGAAACAGACTTCATTCTAACGCTTTCAAATGATGCATGGTTTGGTCACTCTATCGGTCCTCTTCAGCATATGGAGATCGCCCGTATGCGTGCCTTAGAGTTAGGTAAACCGCTCATCCGCTCGACTAACAACGGATTAACAGCGGTAACCGATCACAAAGGTAAAATCGTTGAGCAAGTACCGCAGTTTGAAACTGCAGTACTGCGCGCAGAGCTCACCCCAACCAATGGACAAACGCCATATCGAGTCCTTGGTACTTGGCCATTGTATATTTGGGTTGGGTTAAGTTTAGCGCTGGCTTTCGGCTTAAGAAGAAAACAGAGCTGATAACAGCTTGAAAGTAGAAAAGACAAAAAAGAGGCGACTAAGCCTCTTTTTTATTCATAGCATTATACTGTCGTTACGCGCCATTTATGGCTTTAATGACTGACGAGTAAAGCCTTTGTGACCACATTTAATACACGGAATGATTACAGTTGGGTGGTTATACGTTGTCTTGTGACCACACTCATCACAGACTAAAGTGCCTAAGCCTATCACCTCTCCTGCTTCATATAGCCCTTGATGCTCTAAGTCATCGAACAACTCAACCCACTCAACTTTAGTTCGGTCAGTAATCTCTAACAGCCCTTGCCATATCGAGTCCGCAATCGTTAAGTAAAACGGGCCGCTTTTGCTATCCTCGTAACTCTCTGAAAACTCTTTTAAGTCTGCTTTAAGGTACGCTTTGATTAAAGCCAATTCATCTTTGGTCAAGTCATTAGCAGCATCCACCACTTTGCCCGACGTCTCAATCGCTTTGTTAACTTCTTCCGGACTGTGCTTCAAGGTTTCAATCACATCCTCGAGCATTTCCTCATAACCTGTTTTACGTTTAGGCATAACTGACCTCCATCTTTCTCCTACCTGCGTCACTTAAGGGCGCATGGGTACAGATTGGCTATTGTTGTGATCCCTAGCTTTAGGTATTCTATGACGATCTATTTAAGTCTGTTCTAACCGAACTCACAAATTCCAAGATAACGGATACCATCGATGCAAGAACAATACAACCCACAAGATATTGAACAAAAAGTTCAAAAGCACTGGGATGACAACAAAACCTTTGTTGTAAGTGAAGACCCAAATAAAGAAAAATTCTACTGTCTGTCCATGTTCCCATACCCAAGTGGTCGACTGCACATGGGTCACGTGCGCAACTACACTATCGGTGATGTAGTATCTCGTTTCCAACGCCTACAAGGTAAAAACGTGATGCAACCAATCGGTTGGGACGCATTCGGTCTACCTGCAGAAAACGCAGCAGTAAAAAACAAAACTGCGCCAGCACCTTGGACTTACGAAAACATCGAATACATGAAGAACCAACTTAAGCTTCTAGGCTTTGGTTACGATTGGAACCGTGAATTCGCAACATGTACACCGGAGTACTACCGCTGGGAACAAGAGTTCTTCACTAAACTTTACGAGAAAGGTTTAGTTTACAAAAAGACTTCTTCTGTTAACTGGTGTCCTAACGACCAAACTGTTCTTGCAAACGAGCAGGTTGAAGACGGTTGTTGCTGGCGTTGTGATACGCCTGTAGAGCAAAAAGAAATCCCTCAATGGTTCATCAAAATCACTGAATACGCTCAAGAGCTACTAGACGACCTAGACAAGCTTGAAGGTTGGCCTGAAATGGTGAAAACCATGCAGCGCAACTGGATTGGCCGCTCTGAAGGCGTTGAGCTGAAGTTTGAAGTTAAGGGTCAACAAGACCTAGAAGTTTACACAACACGTCCAGATACGCTAATGGGTGTGACTTACGTGGGCATCGCAGCCGGCCACCCTCTTGCAGCTCTTGCTGCAGAGAACAACCCAGAGCTTGCAGCGTTTATCGACGAATGTAAGAACAACAAGGTTGC
The DNA here is from genome assembly GCF_033338655.1 of Vibrio sp. Vb1729. NCBI lineage: Bacteria > Pseudomonadati > Pseudomonadota > Gammaproteobacteria > Vibrionales > Vibrionaceae > Vibrio > Vibrio sp. Vb1729. The sequence continues at coordinate 8,726 of NZ_JAWOTB010000012.1, forward strand.
AGAAGCTGAGCTAGCGACAATGGAGAAGAAAGGTATGGCTACTGGCCTTACTGCTATTCATCCATTGAACGGCCGTGAAGTTCCTGTTTACGTAGCAAACTTCGTACTGATGGACTACGGTACAGGCGCGGTAATGGCAGTACCTGCACACGACCAACGTGACTACGAGTTCGCAACGAAGTACGGTCTAGACATCGTGCCTGTTATCAAGCCTGCTGATGGCAGCGAGCTAGACATTTCTGAAGCGGCATACACAGAGAAAGGCGTACTGTTCGATTCTGGTGAATTCGACGGCCTAGAATTCCAAGCGGCGTTCGATGCAATTGCAGCGAAGCTAGAAGCAGAAGGCAAAGGCACTAAGACTGTAAACTTCCGTCTACGCGACTGGGGTGTATCTCGTCAACGTTACTGGGGCGCACCAATCCCAATGGTAACGACTGAAGACGGTGAAGTTCACCCAGTACCTGCTGACCAACTACCAGTGATTCTTCCAGAAGACGTGGTAATGGACGGCGTAACTAGCCCAATCAAAGCAGACAAAGAGTGGGCGAAGACAACCTTTAACGGCGAACCTGCTCTACGTGAGACAGATACGTTCGATACGTTCATGGAATCTTCTTGGTACTACGCGCGTTACTGTTCACCACAAGCGGACGACATCCTAGACCCAGAAAAAGCAAACTACTGGCTACCAGTAGATCAATACATCGGTGGTATCGAGCACGCTTGTATGCACCTACTGTACTCACGCTTCTTCCACAAACTACTGCGCGATGCGGGTTACGTAACGTCTGACGAACCGTTCAAGCAACTACTGTGTCAAGGCATGGTACTGGCTGATGCGTTCTACTTCGAGAACGAGAAAGGCGGCAAAGAGTGGGTAGCTCCAACAGACGTAGCCGTTGAACGTGATGGTAAAGGCCGCATAACTTCTGCTAAAGACACTGAAGGTCGTGATGTAACGCACTCAGGCATGATCAAGATGTCTAAGTCTAAGAACAACGGTATCGACCCTCAAGAAATGGTAGACAAGTACGGCGCAGACACAGTACGTCTATTCATGATGTTCGCGTCTCCAGCGGACATGACACTTGAATGGCAAGAGTCTGGCGTAGAAGGTGCGAACCGCTTCCTAAAACGTGTTTGGAAACTAGTGAAAGAGCACACAGCGAAAGGCGCAGCAGAAGCAGTAGATACCGCAGCGCTTTCTGGTGATCAAAAAGCACTTCGCCGCGACGTTCACAAGACTATCGCGAAAGTGACGGACGATATCGCTCGTCGTCAAACATTCAACACCGCGATCGCTGCGATCATGGAGCTGATGAACAAACTAGCGAAAGCGCCTCAAGAATCTGCGCAAGATCGTGCAATCCTTGACGAAGCACTGAAAGCTATTGTTGTCATGCTTTACCCTATCACTCCGCATATCTCATACGAGCTATGGGCAGCACTAGGTGAAACAGACATTGATAACGCGGCATGGCCGACGTTTGACGAAAAAGCGCTAGTTGAAGACGAAAAAACTATCGTTGTTCAAGTTAACGGTAAGCTACGTGCGAAGCTAACAGTCCCAGCTGATATCTCTAAAGACGATATCGAACAGCTTGGTCTAAACGACGAAAACGTGGTTAAGTTCACTGATGGCCTGACTATTCGTAAAGTCATTTACGTTCCAGGTAAACTGCTGAACATCGTTGCAAACTAATCACAGCTGTCAATTTGTCTCTGTGTAGCGAACTTATTTGTTAACCAAGAGTCATTAAACAGGGTAGTTAGCTACCCTGTTTATTTACCTCAAACCATTCACATGAGTGGTTTAAGGTAAATAACCCCTTCAATTTAGGATGAATACAATCAATGCGCTTTTTCTCTTTGATTAAACTACCAGTGGTATTGGTATTAGCGGGGCTTCTTTCTGCCTGTGGTTTTCACCTTCGCGGCGAGTATTCCGTACCGGAAGAGCTGCACACTATGTCTTTCTCCAGCTACGATGAATACAGTGAATTAACTCGCTATGTTCGCTCTCAACTCGAACTGAACAAAGTTGAACTTGTTCAACCATCATCGACGGTACCCAACCTTCATTTGACGGAAGCGACAATCGATGAGCGTACACTATCGCTTTATCAAAATAGCCGTGCAGCAGAAAAAGAGCTGACATACGTAGTAAAATACCGTGTGACAATTCCTGGCTATGGTTCTAAAAACTTTACGACAACAGTAAACCGCAACTACCTAGACAACCCGTTGACCGCACTTGCAAAATCTGTTGAGCGTGACGTAATTGAAGACGAGATGCGCTTGCAAGCTGCAAAACAGATGATGCGCCAGTTGGGCCGTATTCGTGCCGAATATGAAGCAGGACAAATCTCTGAGCCAGCGAACAAAAACTCTTAGTCACTATGCGAATTTATGCCGATAAGCTAACGGATCATTTAACTAAACAAGTTAAACAGGTTTACTTAATCTTTGGTAATGAGCCGTTACTGATTCAAGAAAGCCGCCAAGCCATCCAAAAGGCAGCGTTTCAGCAAGGTTTTGAGGAAAAACACCGTTTTGCGGTGGATGCTAGCATCGACTGGAACCAAGTTTACGACTGTTTCCAAGCGATGAGCCTGTTCTCAAACCGTCAATTGATCGAGCTTGAAATTCCAGAGAGTGGCGTGACAACCGCCGTCAGCAAAGAGCTGCAAACACTGTGTGATATGCTGCATGATGACATCATGCTCGTCATTGTTGGTAGCAAACTGACCAAAGCCCAAGAAAATGCGAAATGGTTCAAAGCATTAAGCTCAAAAGGCGACTGGGTAAGCTGTTTGTCGCCAGATCTACAACGCTTACCTATGTTCATTCAGGCACGTTGCCGCACGTTGGGCCTAAAACCCGATCAACAATCACTGCAAATGTTGGCTCAATGGCATGAAGGTAACCTATTTGCATTGACACAAAGCTTAGAGAAATTGGCCCTACTCTACCCGGATGGTGAGCTGACCATCATACGTTTAGAGGAAGCCCTAAGTCGCCATAACCACTTCACTACCTTTAACTGGATCGACGCCTTACTGGCAGGTAAAGCAAACCGTGCACAACGTATTCTTCGCCAACTTGAGGCGGAAGGGGTTGAGACCGTGATCTTGATTCGAAGTGTACAAAAAGAGTTGAGCCAACTTTTAAATATGCATCAAGACTTAACTCAAATGGGAATGAACCAGGTATTTGAGAAATATCGAGTTTGGCAAAACAAGCGTCCACTCTATAACGCAGCACTGGCCCGCTTATCAGCGAGTCGTATTTGTGCATTGCTCTCCTTGTTGGCTCAAGCCGAGATAAAAGCCAAAACTCAGTATGACGAGTCTGTATGGCCAACTATTCATCAGTTGAGCTTAGAAACCTGCTCTCCTGATATTAAGCTGGCAATTTAAAAATCAAAGCGTGATATAGTGCGCGACCTGTTTTGCAAGCAAGAATGTAAAACACTGTAGAGATAAGAGACAAACCGAGGAAAACCGAGTGCTTCGCGAAGAACTGAAAGACTTTTTAGCTGATAAAGCCGACGACATGAAAGCGGAAGACATTATCGTCCTAAATGTGGAAGATAAATCAAGCGTGACAGATTACATGATCATCTGTACTGGTACATCCAAACGCCACGTTTCATCCATCGCTGACCATGTTGCAACAGAGGTGAAAAAAGCCGGTCTTGAGCCACTAGGAATGGAAGGTGAAAACGAAGGTGAATGGGTAGTCCTTGATATGGGCGACGCCATGCTTCACGTGATGCAAGAAGAGCACCGCGAACTCTACCAGCTAGAAAAACTCTGGGGTTAATCTTTTGAAAATTCAACTAATTGCTGTTGGCACAAAAATGCCAAAATGGGTTGAGGAAGGCTTTCAAGAATATCGTCGCCGTTTCCCGCATGATATGCCGTTGGAGTTGATTGAAATCTCTGCTGGCAAGCGTGGTAAGAATGCCGATATCGCTCGCATCCTGCAAAAAGAAGGGGAAGCGATGCTCGCTGCGGTACCAAAAGGCAACCGTATCGTCACGTTAGATATCCCAGGTAAAAAATGGGACACTCCTCAACTCGCTGAGCAGTTAGAAGCTTGGAAATTAGATGGCCGTGATGTATCAATATTAATCGGCGGTCCTGAAGGACTCGCTCCTGCATGCAAAGCTGCAGCAGACCAAAGCTGGTCATTGTCTGCCTTAACGCTACCCCACCCTCTAGTGCGTATCGTAATGGCAGAAAGCTTGTACCGAGCGTGGAGCATCACCGCTAACCACCCTTATCATCGCGAATAATCATTGTTTAACTTTAGAGCCAAGCGTTAATGATTCGTAAACGCCGCAGTCAAATCCGAGATTATCAAGCCGAAGCGCGTCTGTTTGCCAGCCGCGCTATTGTTGCTTTTATCGGCATTGTTGTCTTGATGGGAGCTCTGGTTGCCAACATGTACAACATTCAGGTGAACCAGTTTCAAGACTATCAAACCCGCTCGAACGATAACCGCATCAAAGTGGTGCCTATCGCGCCTAACCGAGGTCTAATTTATGACCGAAATGGCGTTTTACTGGCAGAGAACCGTCCCGTCTTTAACTTAGAACTGACCCCAGAAAAAATTAAAGACATTGATGCAACCATCCAAGAATTACAAACTATTCTGGAAATTACACCAGACCAGATTGAACGTTTCCACCACGAGCGTAAACGGACTCGTCGATTTAAATCGGTCCCACTGCTTACCCAACTGAACGAAAAACAAGTAGCGGTATTCTCCGTCAATCAGTACCGCTTTCCAGGTGTGGAAATAAGTGCGACCTTAAAGCGCTACTACCCTTTCAGCGAAGTCTTAACCCACGTGATTGGGTATGTTTCTCGAATTAATGATCGCGACATGCAACGCCTGATCCGAGAAGAAAAAGACGCAAACTATCAAGCCACTCGCGACATTGGTAAGCTGGGTATTGAAAAATACTACGAAGACCTCTTACACGGTACAGCCGGATATCAAGAAGTCGAGGTAAACAGCCGCGGCCGAGTAATTCGTACCTTAAAGTACGTTCCACCTGTACCCGGAAAAGACATCGTTTTAAACCTTGATATCAACTTGCAGTTGTACGTACACCAATTGTTGGACGGCCGCCGAGGCAGTGCTGTAGTAATCGATCCTAGAGACAACGGCGTACTGGCTATGGTTTCAAGCCCTAGCTACGATCCTAACTCGTTCGTGCACGGAATCTCAGGTAAAGATTATCGCGCCCTTTTGAACGATAAAAACCGTCCTTTGGTCAACCGCACTACACTTGGCATTTACCCTCCGGCCTCTACCATCAAACCATTTATGGCGGTAGCCGCGCTGCAAGAAGGTGTCGTCACACCTAACACCACACGAAATGATCCTGGTTATTGGCGCATACCAAACTCTAACACACGTCCGTTCCGGGACTGGTTGCGTTGGGGACACGGACGCGTCGATATCATTAAGTCGATCGAAGAGTCTGTTGATACCTTCTACTATCAAATCGCTTATGACATGGGCATTGACCGTATTTCGAATTGGATGATGATGTTCGGTTTTGGTGATTACACTGGCATTGATATCTACGAAGAAAGTAAGGCGAACATGCCGACTCGTGACTGGAAAATGTCTCGCCATAAAACCCCGTGGTATAAAGGTGATACGATCCCTGTAGGTATCGGCCAAGGATATTGGACAGCAACACCAATGCAAATCGCCAAAGCAACCTCCGTATTAGTAAACGAGGGAGAAGTGATCGCACCTCACTTGCTCAAAGCGACGATAGAAAATGGTAACGACTTCGAAGAGCAGCAAACGACAGAATACGTGACTTACCCACCAATCAAGAATGTGCCTAAAAAGTACTGGGATATGGCGAAAGAAGGCATGCGTCGGGTAAACCATGGCACGCGCGGAACAGCTCGTCGCTCATTCTACAAAATGAATTATGAAACAGCGGGTAAATCAGGTACTGCACAGGTCTTCGGTCTGGGTGAAAACGAAGAGTACAACGCCGATGAGATCGCCGAGCACTTACGTGACCATGCGTTATTTACTGGCTTTGCACCATTTGATGATCCTAAAGTGGTCGTCACTGTAGTACTAGAAAATGCCGGTGGTGGTTCTAGTAACGGTGCCCCAGTAGTAAGGAAAATTTTTGACCGAGTCGTTCTTGGTCCAGAAGAAATTGAGCCTGAAAACAATGCGAAGAAAGAGGTAAAACAGTAATGAAGATGGATCCCTCTACAGGTAAAAATCGCGCCCTGTTTGAACGCTTCCATATCGACTTACCACTCCTACTTGGCATACTGGCCCTGATGGGGTTTGGCCTGGTGATCATGTACAGCGCCAGTGGCCAAAGTTTACTGATGATGGATCGCCAAGCCATGCGAATGGTGCTTTCACTCGTTGTGATGCTCGTCCTTGCACAGCTTTCTCCACGAACTTACGAAAGCTTGGCACCTTTGATGTTCGTTGGTGGCGTTATACTGCTTTTCGGCGTGCTGTTTTTCGGTGAAGCATCGAAAGGCGCGCAGCGTTGGCTTAACCTCGGTTTTGTGCGCTTTCAACCGTCAGAGCTATTGAAGCTCGCGGTGCCATTAATGGTGGCTCGCTATGTTGGTAGACAGCCCCTCCCACCAACGCTAAGAACACTCATTGTTGCACTGATTATGGTCTGCTTACCAACCATTCTCATTGCAAAACAGCCTGACTTAGGTACCTCAATCCTGATCGCGGCTTCCGGTATTTTTGTTATCTTCCTCGCAGGCATTAGCTGGAAAATAATTGCTGGTGCTGCGATTGCATTAGGTGGTTTCATTCCAATTCTGTGGTTTTTCTTGATGCGAGAGTATCAAAAAGTGAGAGTTCGTACTCTATTTAACCCGGAGTCTGATCCGCTAGGAGCGGGCTACCACATTATTCAGAGTAAAATTGCGATTGGCTCCGGCGGTATTTCCGGCAAAGGTTGGTTGCAAGGTACGCAGTCACAACTAGAATTTCTTCCTGAACGACACACTGACTTTATCTTTGCAGTAATTGCTGAAGAATGGGGTATGATTGGCTTCCTTTGCCTTTTAGCCATCTATCTATTTATTATTGGACGAGGTTTATATCTCGCCAGCCAAGCGCAAACCGCATTTGGACGAATGATGGCAGGCAGTATTGTACTCAGCTTCTTCGTGTATATTTTTGTAAATATTGGCATGGTAAGTGGCATCCTACCTGTAGTAGGTGTACCGTTGCCACTCATCAGTTATGGCGGCACATCAATGGTAACCTTGATGGCTGGTTTTGGTATTCTAATGTCGATTCATACGCACCGAAAAGCATTCTCTAAGGCGACCTAGACATGCAAAAACGCGCTTTATATTCCTTGGTTTTCTCTGCTCTTATTTTGGCAGGCTGTTCATCAACTAGCCAAAAAGAACAAGAAGGCCGTTACGAACTCGAATCCGATGTTGCACCGGATACACCGCTTTCAGTCGAACACATCGAGGATGCGCATCCTAAATATGAACCGTACAGCCTAGGTGGGAACAAAGATTACCACTTGCGTGGCAAAGACTACAAAATAGTTCGCAATGCGAAAGGCTTTAAAGAAAAAGGCCGCGCATCTTGGTATGGGAAAAAATTCCAAGGTCATTTGACTTCTAATGGCGAAATCTATGACATGTACTCAATGACGGCAGCGCATAAAACGCTACCGTTACCAAGTTACGTAAAAGTTACCAATACTGACAACGGCAAAACCACCATAGTACGAGTTAATGACCGAGGTCCTTTTCACGATGGCCGTATCATTGATTTAAGCTATGCCGCCGCGCACAAGTTAGATGTCATAAAAACAGGCACCGCGAACGTGGAAATTGAAGTGATCAGTATCAATCAGCCCACGGACAAAAAGTCATTAGAAGCGCACCCTAGGTACGTTATTCAAGTGGCATCATCAAAAAATGAAGAGCGCGCGCGAACTTTAGGTACCGAGCTTGGTCAAAAATTGGATACAGAAACTTTCCTAGAGAGTGCGAAAGAGTCTTATCGCTTGTTGTTAGGGCCATTTACTGACTATTCCCTGACGCAAGCCACACTAGATAAAGTAAAGTTGCTCGGCTATTCGTCTGCATTTATTAAAAAACACAACACTGCCAAATGACCTCGTGTCATGAATTTCTCTTTGATCCCCCTCTTACATAACTAGGGATTCTGATAAGATGTCTGCAGTTAACCCAAAAATTTGAATTACCATGAATAAAAATAAGTTTGTGAAATCTATTCTCGTTTCTTCGGTTGCCCTTTCTGCAACTTTCGCTCAATCTGCTCTTGCATCACCTATCGTTGTTCCAGATGCCCCTCAAATCGCGGCGAAGGGCTACGTGCTGATGGATTACCATTCAGGTAAAGTACTGGCAGAGAAAGAGATGAACACAAAATTGTCTCCAGCTAGTCTGACTAAGATGATGACCAGCTATGTAATCGGCCAAGAGCTAGCGCGTGGTAATATCTCAGAAGATGATGATGTCACCATCAGTAAAAATGCGTGGGCGAAAAACTTCCCTGATTCATCAAAGATGTTCATTGAAGTAGGCACAACAGTTAAAGTACGTGACCTGAACCGAGGTATCATCGTCCAGTCAGGTAACGATGCCTGTGTTGCGATGGCAGAACATATTGCAGGTTCAGAAGATGCATTTGTTGACCTAATGAACGCTTGGGCCAACACATTGGGTATGACTAACTCGCACTTTGCCAACGTTCATGGCTTAGATAACGCAGAATTGTACTCAACACCATACGACATGGCACTGCTAGGTAAAGCACTTATCCGTGACGTACCAAATGAGTACCGAGTGTACTCAGAGAAGAAATTTACTTACAACGGCATCACCCAATACAACCGTAACGGTCTACTTTGGGATAAGAGCATGAACGTTGACGGCATCAAAACGGGTCACACAAGTAATGCGGGTTACAGCCTAGTAAGTTCAGCAACTGAAGGTCAAATGCGCTTGGTTGCGGTCGTTATGGGTACTAAAGATGCCAATGCTCGTAAGTCAGAAAGCAAAAAGCTGCTAAGCTACGGCTTCCGTTTCTTCGAAACAGTGGCACCGCACAAAGCAGGTGAAACGTTCGTAGAAGAAAAAGTGTGGATGGGTAACAAAGACACCGTAGCACTGGGTCTTGACCAAGATACTTACGTAACACTACCGCGTGGTGAAGCGAAAAACCTAAAAGCAAGCTTCGTCCTTGAAAAAGAGCTAGAAGCCCCAATTAATAAAGGTGATGTAGTTGGTAAGCTATACTATCAGATCGATGGTGAAGATATTGCCGAGTACCCACTAATGGCACTAGAAACCGTAGAGCAAGGTAGTCTATTTAGCCGCATGTGGGATTACATCGTATTGTTATTCAAGAGCTTCTTCTAAAAAGAACGTTAGAGTAGCAAACTTATTCGCAAAGCCGCCTGAATGGGCGGCTTTTTAAGTTTGAGCTCCTCGTCTTGAGTTCCCCCTAATTTGACTGTACTATTTCGCACCGCAACGAATATCTACTGGAGTTATCGATATGCTAACCATCAACTCTGATGCAAAATTAAAAGACCTGCTTGAGTTCCCTTGTTCATTTACTTACAAGGTAATGGGTCATGCAAAGCCTGAACTTCCAGAGCTTGTTCTTGAAGTTATTCAGCGCCATGCTCCAGGTGACTACAGCCCGACCGTTAAACCAAGTGCTAAGGGCAACTACCACTCTGTGTCAATCAACATTACTGCAACCTCTATCGAGCAGGTCGAGACACTGTACAAAGAGTTAGGTGAAATTGACATCGTACGCATGGTTCTATAATTTTTTGATAGATTAAATTTTTTTTGAAAGCAGCCTTGGCTGCTTTCTTTTTATTTATCAAATAGATAACGAGGCTTTACATCACTTTCAGTTAAAAATCTGTTACGCAGCGGTAGAGCATCAGGGTTATCCGGTTTATAATCCAAAAACTTTATATATTAGCAACAGGAATTCCCATGCAACACCAACTTGTTGTAAAACGACTTGGCCGCCAAGACTATGAGCCTGTATGGAAGGCGATGCATGAGTTCACCGACCAACGCACAGAAGAAACCCGTGATGAAGTCTGGTTGGTAGAACATAACCCAGTATTTACGCAAGGACAGGCAGGTAAAGCTGAGCACTTGATTAACACTGGCGATATTCCTGTTGTACAAAGTGATCGCGGAGGTCAGGTTACGTATCATGGCCCTGGTCAGTTGGTCGCCTACTTCTTGATCAACCTACGCCGCAAAAAATTAGGTGTACGAGATCTCGTTACCACAATCGAGAACCTCGTGATCAACACGCTAAAAGCATACAATATTGACTCAGCCGCGCGACCTGACGCACCAGGTGTCTACGTTGCCGGTAAGAAAATATGCTCTCTCGGTTTACGCATTCGTAAAGGATGCTCGTTTCATGGTTTAGCCTTGAACGTAAATATGGATTTAACACCGTTTCTGCGTATTAACCCTTGTGGTTATGAAGGTATGGAAATGGTTCAGGTCAGCCAATTTGGCGGCCCAGACAATGTAGAAGCCGTAGAAAAACAATTAATAGAAGAACTCGTTACTTTGCTCGATTATGAGCAAGTAGAATTCAGCACAGAAGCACCTTCTCAAGGTAATAAAGCATGAGCAAACCAATCCAGATGGAAAAAGGCGTTAAATATCGTGACGCCGATAAAATGGCATTGATTCCCGTAAAGAACATGCCTACAGAGCAGAAAGAAGTGCTACGTAAGCCTGATTGGATGAAGATCAAGCTACCAGCCGACAGCCAACGAATTCAAGACATCAAAGCGGCGATGCGTAAGAATAAACTTCACTCCGTATGTGAAGAAGCATCTTGCCCGAACCTAGCGGAATGTTTTAACCACGGTACAGCAACCTTCATGATCTTAGGTGCTATTTGTACTCGTCGTTGTCCTTTCTGTGACGTTGCTCATGGCCGCCCATTACCACCGGAAGCAGAAGAGCCTCAAAAACTGGCGAAAACCATTGCCGATATGAAGCTGAAATACGTAGTAATCACTTCTGTTGACCGTGACGATCTGCGTGACGGCGGTGCACAACACTTTGCCGATTGTAACCGCGAGATCCGTGCGTTAAACCCGCATATTAAGATTGAAACACTGGTTCCTGACTTCCGTGGTCGCATGGATGTAGCGCTTGATCTAATGAAAGACAATCCGCCAGATGTCTTCAACCACAACTTAGAAACAGCGCCACGTCTTTACCGTAAAGCTCGCCCAGGTGCGAACTATAAATGGTCACTTGAGCTTCTTAAGAAGTTCAAAGAGCAGCATCCCGATGTACCGACCAAGTCTGGTTTGATGATGGGCCTTGGTGAAACCAAAGAAGAAATCATCGAAGTACTGAAAGATCTACGCGCACACGGCGTAACGATGCTGACTCTAGGCCAGTACCTAGCGCCAAGCCGTCACCACTTGCCAGTAGAACGTTACGTTCCACCATCAGAGTTTGACGAGCTAAAAGAAGTTGCACTAGAACTTGGCTTCACGCATGCAGCGTGTGGTCCATTTGTGCGCTCTTCTTACCATGCCGATATGCAAGCTCAAGGTATCGAGATTAAATAAGCTCTCGCTTGTTTTGAAAAGCTTGTTTTGAAAAGAAAGGTTGGCTCAGTGCCAACCTTTTTTGTATCTGGAAAATGATGATAAAAAGCCATTCTACCACTGTCATTCTGAACAGCGAGGAACGAGCGTGATTCAGAATCAGTTTTCAGAATACTGATGATTTTTAGGGAAACTCTGAGTAAAAGAGTGTGCCTCAACAAGATTCCTGATCTCGCCTAGGCTCGTCGGAATGACGTGGTTTGGATATATTGAAAAGGGACAGTGTTGGTAGCCATCCCCTTATCACACTCTCTCGCTATATCTCATTCCAAACGCCAGACAAACAAAAAGGCCCTCAAATGAGGACCTTTCATCAATCAAATAATCAAACCGAATCGCAGAAATAGAACGAGTTCGCCTGAGTTATTTTCAAAAAATGTTAGGCGTAAACTGGTAGACGCTTACAAATTTCTAGCACTTTCTGTTTAGTCGCTTCGATAACTTCTTCGTTGACGATGTTATCTAGAACGTCACACATCCAGTTTGCTAGCTCTTTTGCATCTTCTTCAGTGAAGCCACGGCGAGTGATCGCTGGCGTACCTACACGGATACCAGACGTTACGAATGGGCTGCGTGGGTCATTTGGTACTGAGTTCTTGTTTACAGTGATGTTTGCTGCACCTAGTGCCGCGTCTGCGTCTTTACCAGTGATATCTTTGTCGATTAGGTCAACAAGGAACAAGTGGTTTTCTGTACCGTTAGATACGATTTTGTAGCCACGCTCTTGGAACTGACCAACCATTGCTTTTGCGTTTTTCACTACGCGAGCTTGATAAGCTTTGAACTCTGGCTCCATCGCTTCTTTGAACGCTACTGCTTTACCAGCGATAACGTGCATTAGAGGGCCACCTTGACCACCAGGGAACACTGCTGAGTTCAATTTCTTGTACATATCTTCGCCAGCATTTGACAAGATAAGACCACCGCGAGGACCTGCTAGTGTTTTGTGCGTCGTTGTTGTTACCACGTGAGCATGCGGTACTGGTGTTGGGTATTCACCGGCAGCGATAAGACCAGCTACGTGCGCCATATCAACAAATAAGTAAGCACCTGCTTTGTCAGCGATTTCACGCATGCGTTTCCAATCAACGATTTGCGAGTAAGCAGAGAAACCACCGATGATCATCTTAGGTTTGTGTTCAAGTGCTAGCTGTTCCATCTCGTCGTAGTTGATTTGACCAGCTTCATCGATACCGTAAGGGATAACGTTGTAGTGCTTACCCGAGAAGTTTACTGGTGAACCGTGAGTTAGGTGACCACCGTGTGCTAGGCTCATGCCTAAAACTGTATCGCCAGGGTTAAGAAGCGCCATGTAAACTGCGCTGTTTGCTTGAGAACCTGAGTGAGGCTGTACGTTAGCGTACTCACAACCAAATAGTTGGCATGCACGCTCAATTGCTAGTGCTTCAGCTTTATCTACGTACTCACAACCGCCGTAGTAACGCTTACCTGGGTAGCCTTCAGCGTATTTGTTCGTTAGCTGAGAACCTTGCGCTTCCATTACACGTGGGCTTGTGTAGTTTTCAGAAGCGATAAGTTCAATGTGTTCTTCCTGGCGAAGAGTTTCTTCCTGGATAGCTGCGAACAGTTCCGCATCGTAATCTGCGATGTTCATATCACGCTTAAGCATCTGTATCTCCTGACTCAGATTAGTACTGAAAGTTGCAAAAAAACTGTTGAATGACCCGACGCAAACGTTTTCGTCACCCTAATGGCGCGCATTCTACATAATTTGATTTAGGTCATAAAGAGAAATTTACAATTTTTCTCATGCAGTTTTTTCATGATGACAAGCAATGTTTATCATGCCAGCATTGCAATCGCATAACGACAATCTATTGCCTGTCAAATTTGTGCTTTACACCCTGTAAAACAGCAATTACATAGGTTTACCGTAAATTTTACCCTCTAGCTACCGAAAAGATCATCTTTTTACTACTATGCACGCCTTATTTATCACTAATGACTGCAACATTGATGGAAAAACACTCATTAAAAGAAGACTGGATAGCGATTCTCACGGGTACCTTTTTAGTAGCTCAAGGCGTTTTCTTTCTCCAATCCGCTAACCTTCTAACGGGAGGCACGACTGGATTGGCTCTGCTTATTAGCCAATTTACACCTTTTACCTTTGGTGTGCTGTACTTTTTAGCAAACAGTCCTTTTTACTTACTAGCATGGAAACGCTTCGGCCGTCATTTCGCCATTAATAGTGCCATTTCTGGCGCGTTGGTTTCTATCTTTGCCGATCATCTTTATTTGCTAATCTCGCTCGAATCGGTAAATGAAGTTTATTGCGCCGTCGCAGGCGGGCTTTTAATGGGGCTCGGTATGCTGATCCTATTCCGACATCGCTCCAGCTTGGGTGGCTTTAACGTGCTGTGTTTGTTTATCCAAGACAAATTTGGCATTTCAGTTGGCAAAAGCCAAATGGCAATCGATGCATGTATCCTGTTTGCTTCATTCTTCTTTGTCACACCAGAAGTGATTGGCCTTTCAATTTTGGGGGCGTTTGCACTCAATCTCGTGTTAGCGATGAACCACAAACCGCACCGCTATTCCGTGACCTACGGTTCATAAATTTTTGATAATGATTGAAGTGCGATTTATAAGATTTCGCGCTCCCATCGCTATATAATACTTCGCGATTTCCAAATAGATCGGTACGGTATGCGCGACTTTCTGCAACAAGCTAAACAGACTCACAGTTGTATTGCGATTGGAGAGCTGATCTATAACCCGAAGACACAGACCCTTCATCAAGATGCTATCGCGATTGATCTTGAACCTCGCACCATTGAATTATTAGAACTGCTGCTAACAAGCGTGGGACATCCGCTCTCTGCCGATACCATTATCGAAACCATTTGGCAGAGCAAATTCATCTCTAAGAATGTACTCACTAACCGCATTAGCACCTTACGTGCGCTGCTACAACAGCATCTCCCCGAGTACGATGCGACTAAGCTCTTGGTCACTTATCCTCGCAAAGGTTACTTTCTAAACCCAGCGAATATCCGTTTAGTGCCACCAGAGAAAAACCATCGACGTGCTATTACAGCTCAAGTTGCGAACCGTAAAAACTTCAAGCTAATTTTTGCTTATAGCTTGTGTGCCATACTTGCGGTATGTAGCATGACACTCGCAAGCTTGTTATGGCAACGCCAAGAAATCTCAACACAGCAAACACGTCATCAACTACTGATTCCCAAAGTCGAGCTACTACTCAACCGTGTCGATTCAATCGGCTCTCAGGCGCGAAAATACCGCATACTGGTCAAAGCCATCTTGCTGCAACAACAGGTCGAATATCCATACACCGACATCGCCAACCAAGATGCTCCCAGTTACTTTCTTGATCCTATCGGTCATACGCCATATTTCCCTGGCGCACGAAACATGCAGACCAGCGACTACGAGCTCAATATCGAGTTAAAAGACGGCGCAGAGCAAGGCATCTTGAAAGCGCAGATGAACCTTATTTATCCTGCGACGGGCAAGCTGGCGTTTCGCAATGAGTACACACTGCGTTTATCTGACCTACAATCGGATATTTTCCAAATGCACTCGGATGTCGCGCAATACTTCAATCTGCCTGCACCTTCGGCAAGTACGTGGCAGCTTTCGGGTGTTCACAAAAAAATGTTATTCGAGAATGCCTTTTCTAGCCAACCTCTCCGACAATCTGATGAGTTTGCGGCTATCACAACGGCAAGACATCTCGCCTTATACGAGCACGAACATCAAAAGCTGGAAGCGTATTTAACTCAAGTACAATCGTCGTTTGATGTTTTGCCAGATGAGCTGAGCCTCTGGTTAGGTCTATTGCATTTCAAATTAGGTAACTTAGACAGGGCAAAAGCTCTGTTAACGACACCAGATGGCGACTCACGCATCCAAAACGCACTGATTTATACCTTTGTGTCTCACATTGCTTATAAGCAGAACAAACTTGAACAGTTCCGTCTCAACTACATGGAATCACTGGTGGCGCTGCTGCGCGTTTTACCTTCCGAAACCTTGTTTGAACGTCTTTCTCAATCTGAATCAAAAGAGACTTGCCTCCAACCGTGGAAAACGTTGCATGTTAGTGTGACCGATCAAGAAATCATAAGCCGATGGAAAGCGCTCATTAACGAGTATTGCACTAACGTAGCCAACGAAATAACCCCAAATAAAACAAAGACCTAAATATAAAATTAAGCTTTCATTAACCCCTGTTAGCTTTTGTTTTTTGCCCTTTTTCTCTCACTGAACTTAGCATGCTCGCATTCAAGCAACGGCCCAACATGAAACGGCCTTATCAATCAGGAATGTAAACCATGCTAAACAAAATGACGCTTATCGCAGCAGCAACTCTGGCTCTTTACGGCTGTGGCGGAGGTTCGTCTTCTGGCAGTGCGAATCCAAACAAAGTGCCTCAAGAAAGTTTCGACGTCTCGATTCACAACTCAATCTTCGCTCCCACGCCAAGCACACAGCTAAACTACGCATTTAGCTTGGATGGCCAACCAGAAGGCGACATGAAACTGAGCTTCCAAGCGATGGGTCGCGAGCAAATATTGGCAGCATTGGCACAAATCCCAAACAGCGAGGCAATGGTCCAGTTGGTTAATGACTTGGTGAACTACGGCGCCGAACAGTTCTACTATTCAGACGAGCAGTACAACGACGACGAAGAGAGCAATACGCTTTACTTTGCAGGATCAGATGGTGCACTCCATGAAATCACTGACGCTTATTTCATTGGTCATCAGTTTATTGCCATGCTTATGCACAGCAGTCCGATTTTCCGCCTAAACGGTGACGACGTAAAAGAGAAAAGCCCGAATATTGACATCGGTGAAGAAACTATGTCTCTGCAAACCACTCTTACAGGCTACGCAGTTCACAACCTTCTAGACCGTTTTGAAGATCATGAGTGGGTACAAAACCTTCCTATGACAGCATCTTGCCAAGTGGTTTGGCAACAGCAAATCCGAGAGACTGGTGTGCGTAAAGCGTTCTCGATCTCAGGCAAGAAAATTGAAGCGGCATACCTGATGGAAGAGAACATCTACAACCTAAACTGTGATGATATGGAATCAATGGAGTTCGCCACTTCGGCAGAACGTTGGTTTAATCCGAGCTTAGGTCTGATTGAACAAATTGAACTGCTGAAAGTACAACAAGTACAAATCAATGAAGAGAAAGTGCAGCTAACAGCGATTGAAACAAAATAAGCTAGGATATCTCAATAAAAGAAGGCTTTGGGGAGCACACCAAAGCCTTCATCTCGAACATCAACCTTAGGGGGTGATGACACCCGAGTTTATTCTTCTATCAATAAAATACGAGTTTCGTAAGGTCGTAACACTTGATGGTTTGACGCGACTGCGCTCGCTGAGTTTTGATAGTTAGATAGCAAGTTTTTCGCTTTACTCATATCAAAACGTTCTGGCAGAACGCATTCCACCTCTTCTGCGTAGTAGTTATTGATACACAGCAGCGTTTGCTTATCGTTCTGACGAGCGTAAGCGAAAATACGTTTGTGCTCTGGCAGCAGGTCCTCGTAACGGCCATCGGTGATAACTGGAACCTGTTTACGCAGTTCAATCAGACGCTTGTAAAAGTAGAACACCGAGTTCAAATCGGCAACCGCAGCTTCAGCATTGATTTCAGAGTAATTCTGCGCCACTTCAAGCCACGGCGTGCCCTCAGTAAAGCCCGCGTGTTTTGCACTGTTCCATTGCATTGGTGTACGTGAGTTATCACGCGACTTCTGTGCCAAGATCGCCATCATATCGTCATGAGATACACCATCACGGTTGACCATGATGTCGTACATGTTAGTACTTTCAACATCACGATATTGGCTGATTTCGGTATAACCCGGGTTGGTCATGCCGATCTCTTCCCCCTGGTAAACATAAGGTGTGCCTTGCATCATGTGCACTGATGCCGCAAGCATCTTGGCAGATTCAACACGGTATTGCTCGTCGTTACCTAATCGGCTCACAACGCGTGGCTGGTCGTGGTTACACCAGAACAGCGCCCCCCACCCTTTGCCATTTAAGCCCGTTTGCCAATGATTGAAGATCTGTTTTAACTGAATGAAATCAAACGGCGCTTTGGTCCATTTTTCACCATTTGGATAATCGACTTTCAGATGATGGAAGTTGAACACCATGGATAGCTCTTTGCCGTCTAGCGAAGAATATTGCTGGCAGTGATCTAGTGTGGTGGAAGACATTTCACCCACTGTTACGCTGCCGTATTTTTGAAACACAGATTCGCTAATCTCTTGAAGGTATTCGTGCACACGTGGACCATCCGTGTAGAAACGACGACCATCACCAATATCGTCACTTGGAAAATCTTGCTGCTTGGAAATCAGGTTGATAACGTCGAGACGGAAACCATCGACACCTTTGTCTGCCCAGAAGCTGATGACTTCTTTCACTTCTTCACGCACTACTGGGTTTTCCCAGTTTAAGTCCGCTTGCTCTTTAGCAAAAAGGTGCAAATAGTACTGGCCTGTTTTTTCATCCAGCGCCCAAGCGTTACCACCAAACTTAGATTGCCAGTTGTTTGGTTCTACACCATCTACCGGATCTTTCCAAATGTAGTAATCACGGTATGGGCTGTTTTTATCACCCAGTGCGGATTGGAACCACTTGTGTTCTGTCGACGTGTGGTTCACTACAATGTCCATGATAATACGAATGCCCAACTGATGCGCTTCTGCTAGCAAAGTATCGAAATCTTCCATAGTGCCGAACTCAGGGTTGATCGAGTAGTAATCGGATATGTCATAACCGTTGTCGATCATTGGTGATTGGTAAACCGGCGTCAGCCAAATCGCATCCACACCAAGATGCTTAAGATAATCCAGCTTAGAAATGATCCCTTTGATGTCGCCCGTGCCTTTACTGCCACTGTCACAAAAGCTTTTTGGGTAAATTTGATAGATGGTTGCGGTTTTCCACCAGCTCTCATCATGCTTGGTCATAGCCATTTCTAACACTCACTTACCAGTAATCGGAAACTTAAAATTTGAAAAGAAAAATAGGAGGAGGCAGCCAAGTCACTGCCTCAAATAGAATTACGCGTTTGCAGGCTCAAGCTCACCTTTGGCTTGTGCACGCTTATAAAGAATTAACGTTAATGCAGCAGGTACCAGCATTGCGACTAACATAGCCAAAGCAAAAATGCCCCAGAACTGCGGTTGGATAGATAAGATGCCCGGCAAACCGCCCACACCGATACCGTTCGCCATTACGCCCGCACTACCACAAATAGCAGCAGCACACGCACTACCGATCATCGCGCTCAGCATTGGGAACTTGTATTTCAAGTTGATGCCGTACATCGCCGGCTCGGTCACACCAAGGTAAGCAGAGATAGCCGCAGGTACTGAGATATCACGCTCGCCATGTTTTTTACTGATGATAATGATGCCGACGACCGCAGACGCTTGAGCAATATTTGAAAGCGCAATCAGAGGCCAAATTGGCGTGCCGCCTAGCTCTTGCATTAATTGAAGGTCAACCGCGTTGGTGGTGTGGTGAATACCAGTAATGACCAATGGCGCGTATAGGAAGCCGAAGATGGTTGAGCCAATCATTGCGAAGTCACCCGTCATGGCTGCTTTTGCTGCGAAAGCAACGCCGTCACCCAACATACGACCGAATGGACCAATGATAGAGTGCGCAAGAATCACAGACACAATGATTGAGACAAACGGCACGACCACTAGGTAAAGGTAAGACGGAATGATGCGTTTTAAGTTGGTTTCAATAAACGCCAGAGCCATACCAGCAAGCATTGCTGGAATCACTTGCGCCTGATAGCCCACTTTTTCGATGGCGAATAAGCCAAAATCCCACACTTCGGGTACTTGCTTACCAATCAGGTAGGCGTTCATCAACTGCGGCGAAACCAATGTTACACCAAGCGTGATACCCAGAATCGGAGTACCGCCGAGCTTTTTCACTGTCGACCAACACACGCCAACTGGTAGGAAGAAGAAGATCGCCTCACCAATCAGCCATAAGAAAGAGTGTACCGTTGCCCAAAACTGGCTGATTTCCGTTAGCGTTTGACCATCAAACATCTTGATGTCGCCAATCACGTTACGGAAACCAAGGATCAGACCACCGGTGATGATCGCTGGTAGCAGTGGTACAAAGATTTCTGCAAGGTGGGAAATACCACGCTCAACGATATTCATGTTTTGACGAGCAGCGTTCTTCGCTTCGTCTTTGCTGGCTTCACTTTTACCCGTCAGTCCGATCAGTACCTTGTAAACTTCATCCACTTCAGTACCGATAACCACTTGGAACTGGCCTGCGTTGGTAAAACAGCCCTTCACCATCGGTAATGTTTCTAACTGTTTCGTATCTGCTTTGTCCGTATCATTTAGAACAAAACGCAAGCGAGTTAAACAGTGACTTACACTGGCAATATTGTCCGGCCCCCCGACCAGCTCAATAAGACGCTCCACGTCTTTACGCGCAATCTTACTCATAACTTTGTCCACCCTGTATTGGATACATTCGATTCATCATTTTGTTTTTATAAATGGGAACATTCCCATTTCTTAATTTTAATATTGCCATTCGAAGACAAAAAACAAAATGGGAACAGTCCCATTAATTGAGAATGATCACAGTATAATTTTAGAGCAGATCGTTTTAGTGTGGATTAACAAACGATAGGCTGTTGAGTAAAGTGAACCACTTCCTCATCGCCATTTAATTGATTGATCAGCATGTTAGCGGACTTCTCACCTGCAAGGGTATAACCTGGGTCGACACTAAATACTTTAGGGAAAAGGAAAGAGAGCAATTCATTACCTCCAACACCTGTCACAACCACGTCTTCACGTCCTAACTCTTGAAGACGCTTAATCACGCCCAACGCGATGGTGTCACTGGCGCACACGATGGCCTGAGTGTCAGATTGAAGGACTTTGTCTACCAACTGATAAGCACTTTCATGGCTCAGCTTACCCGTCTGGAAACAAGGTGTAATTTGTTTGCGTTGACACCAAGCTTTATAAGCATTTAGACGAGCTAAGCCAGTGGTTTTGTCTTCAGGGTCAACACCAATATAAGCAATGCGAGATAAAGATTGCTGCTCAAGATGAGACAAAGCCATGTCTATCACACCTTGGTTGTCGTAGTTGATCGAAGAAACCATTTGCGTGTCCATCGCGATCACGACGATACGATTCCCCCACTCCGCCAATGCTCGCTCATCACATCCAGTAAAGCCAAACACGATCACCCCATCGACGTTGCGACGTTTAAGCACATCCAAATGTTCATTGGTTTTATCGCGATCGAATTGGCTCTCCATGATCACCGCATCATAACCAGCGGAATACAAAGCATTGAGCATTGTACCAACGGCGCGATTTTCTGATGGTGAATCTAAACGGGAGATGATAACCCCAATAACTTTTTGGCGGCCGCCACGCATTGATTGCGCAGATTTGGACGGCACATAACCAGATTCACGAATGATTTGCTCAACCTTCTCTCGCGTTTGCGGTTTTACCTTGGGATCATTGGTAAGCACACGGCTGACCGTCGATTTGCCCACGCCAGCCAATTTCGCGATATCAAGAATGGTGAGTTTTTTGCTCATAAGTGTTCAGACTAAAAGAAGGAATCAAACAAAAGGGAAGCAGCGGCTTCCCTTATCTCAGTCAGTAATGAAGATTACTTGTTTAAGTACGCAGGCACATCTGCAATGCTATCTAATACTACCGTTGCAATGGCTTCGCCCTGTTCCGTTACTGGCTTACCAGTGCGAACCAAAATCTTAGTGCCAACGCCTGCCGCTTCTGCTGCCATCATGTCTTCAGCTTTATCGC
Organism: Vibrio sp. Vb1729; assembly: GCF_033338655.1. NCBI lineage: Bacteria > Pseudomonadati > Pseudomonadota > Gammaproteobacteria > Vibrionales > Vibrionaceae > Vibrio > Vibrio sp. Vb1729. The sequence continues at coordinate 30,292 of NZ_JAWOTB010000012.1, forward strand.
CGATCATCACAGATTTCTCCATGTCGATCTTCAAGAAGTCACGCGCAGAAATGAACATGCCTGGTTTTGGCTTACGGCACTCACAATCTTGCTTGTACTCGCCAATGCCATGTTCTGGATGATGTGGACAGTAATAGATACCATCGAACTCAACACCATTATCAGCAAAGTTCCAATCCATCCATTGAGTCAGAGACAAGAAACGGTCTTCACTGAATTTACCGCGTGCGATGCCCGATTGATTCGTCACTAACACTAGAAGGTAGCCTTTATCTTTTAGCGCTTTCGTCGCTTCAAATACACCATCAATGTACTCAAAATCATGTTCGTCATGAACGTAGCCGTGGTCAACGTTTATCACGCCATCACGATCGATAAAAACAGCAGGTTTTGCCAAAACGTATTTCTCTATTAACTCGGTTTAATCAGATTATTACATACCTTATAAACTTCAACACTATCTAATTCATTCTAGGCCTCGACAAAACGGTTGATTTGTTGGGCAAGAATCGGTAAATCTGAGGGTGCCCCGCCGTCTACCTCCTGCTTGTTATCTATACATCTTCGTTTTAAAACAGAACATCCATACATTTAGACGTCTAGACGTAAAAATATCTATTGACTTCATTCTGCTTAACCCATAGCATCAACTGAAAATTGAGATAAAGCTCAACATTAAGTTCTGTCAAAGGCCGTTTTTGACAGCGAAGTTCCCCGTATCTTTGGGCAGGTTGAAACATGATAGAAATAAAAAACGTCAATAAAGTGTTCTACCAAGGCAGTAAGGAAATCCTTGCCCTGAAAGACATTAACCTACACATCGACAAAGGCACCATCTTTGGTGTTATCGGTTCATCAGGTGCTGGTAAAAGTACGCTGATTCGCTGCGTAAACATGTTAGAAGCGCCGACCTCTGGTTCCATCATCGTTGATGGTGTGGATCTAACCAAACTCAGCAAAAAACAACTAGTCGAAACACGCCGTAACATTGGCATGATCTTCCAGCACTTTAACCTGCTTTCGTCTCGTACTGTGTTTGATAATGTAGCACTGCCACTAGAACTGGCAGGTAAAGACAAATCGCAAATCACAACAAAAGTAACTGAGTTGCTAAAGCTTGTAGGCTTAGCCGACAAACACGAGAGCTACCCATCTAACTTAAGTGGCGGCCAAAAACAGCGTGTGGCAATTGCTCGTGCATTGGCATCCGATCCTAGCGTGCTGCTTTGTGATGAGGCCACTAGTGCGCTAGACCCGGCAACAACTCAATCTATCCTTGAGTTATTGAAAGAGATCAACCGCAAACTCAACATCACGATTTTACTTATCACTCACGAAATGGAAGTCGTAAAAAGTATCTGTCACGAAGTAGCAATCATCGGTGGTGGTGAGCTGGTGGAAAAAGGCACCGTTGGCGATATTTTTGCGCACCCTAAGACAGAGCTAGCGCACCAATTCATTCGCTCAACGCTGGATCTTTCCATTCCTGAAGATTACCAAGCTCGTCTGCAAGCAGAGCGTGTTGATGGCAGCTACCCGTTGGTTCGCTTAGAGTTTACTGGCGCAACCGTCGATGCACCGTTAATGTCGCAAATTTCTCGTAAATACAATATTGATGTGAGTATTTTGAGTTCCGACCTTGATTACGCTGGTGGCGTGAAATTCGGCATGATGGTCGCAGAGCTATTTGGTAACGAAGAAGATGACAACGCAGCTCTTGAATACCTGCGTAAGCACAACGTAAAAGTAGAGGTACTTGGTTATGTCCTTTAATACGATTTCTGAATGGCTGAGCTTAAACAGCAAACTACTTTTAGGTGCAACGTGGGAAACGCTTTACATGGTTGCGGTTGCCGGATTAGTCGGCTTTGCTGTGGGTATTCCATTAGGCGTAATCCTCCATATTACTAAGAAAGGCGGCCTACTTGAAAACACCAAACTAAATAGCGGCTTAGGCGCTATCGTTAACATTGGTCGCTCAGTGCCATTCCTCGTACTGATGGTTGCGATTATTCCAGTGACAAAAATGCTGGTTGGAACCTTTATCGGCACAACCGCAGCAATCGTCCCACTGACTATTGGCGCCATTCCTTTTGTCGCTCGTCTCATTGAAGGTGCTTTATTAGAAGTACCGACAGGCTTGGTGGAAGCAGCGCAGTCAATGGGGGCGACACCAACACAGATCATCACAAAAGTTCTACTACCTGAAGCAATGCCGACTATTGTTAACTCAGTAACGATTACGTTGGTCACTCTCGTTAGCTACTCAGCTATGGCGGGTACGGTAGGCGGCGGCGGCCTAGGCGACGTAGCCATTCGTTACGGTTTCCACCGCTACGATGTAACTATCATGGCCGTGACTGTCGTGATGTTGATTGTTCTAGTACAGATTATTCAGTCTATCGGCGACGCAGTGGTGCGCCGTGTAGACCACAGATAAGCATCAAAAATACAAATTATAAGGAGATAAAGATGAAATTTAGCCTTAAAGGTCTTTTGACTGTAGCAACGGCCGCCTCTGCTCTTGCTCTAGCGGGTTGCGGCGACAAAGAAGTAGACGTAAACAAAGTAAAAGTTGGCGTTATTGCTGGTGCTGAAGCACAAGTAGCCGAAGTTGCCGCTAAAGTAGCAAAAGAGAAATACAACCTAGATGTTGAGCTAGTAACATTTACCGATTACGTAACACCAAACGCCGCTCTGGATGATGGTTCAGTAGACGCGAATGCGTTCCAGCACAAACCATACCTAGACCAACAAGTGAAAGACCGCGGCTACAAACTGGCTATCGCGGGTAACTCATTCGTTTACCCTATTGCTGGTTACTCAAAGCAAGTAAAATCAATTGATGAAATTCAAGATGGCGCACGCATCGCAGTACCAAACGACCCAACTAACCTAGGTCGCTCACTACTGCTTCTTGAGCAGCAAGGTTTAATTACGCTACGTGATGGCGTTGGTCTACTCGCTACAGTACGTGACATCGTAGGCAACCCTAAAAATATCGAAATCATTGAACTAGAAGCCCCACAGCTTCCACGTTCACTGGATGACGTAACGCTATCTATCATCAACACCACTTACGCAAGCTCTATCGACCTATCGCCAGAGCGTGACGGCGTGTTCGTTGAAGATAAAGACTCACCATACGTAAACCTAATTGTCGCTCGCGAAGAAAATGTTAATGCGCAAAACGTACAAAACTTCGTAAAAGCTTACCAAACGGAAGAAGTTTACGAAGCGGCAAAAGAGCTGTTCAAAGGCGGTGTTGTGAAAGGTTGGTAATCCCACTTTTCAAAACATGACTGAAAACAACGTTCTAAACATAAACGTTCTAAACACAAAAGGGCTGATGTGAAAACATCAGCCCTTTCTATTTGTCTATCTACCCATTTAAGTAGCTTCAATTCGCTACTTAAGATGGTCCCAAGAGATATTCGACACGATTCGGCAGTCATCACACTTAAAATGAAATATGTCATGTAGTGGCTCATCGAGTAGCCACTCGCCATCGCATTTTGGACACTTGCGCGCTTTCTCGCTCTCCAGCGACTGACCTCCGACACGATACTGGTAATAGTACGTAGGGATCTTCGTGATGTATTCGATACGGCCACGTAAGTCCCAACCTCGGCGAAACAGCACACTATCCACATCGCAAATTTCGTGCAGCGCCGCATGTTCCGCTCGGCAACCCCCTGCCATTTGGATTTCATCACACGCTTGCCACTCAGTCTGCCACTTAATGACGGCTTTATGGTCTCCATTAAGTGTTGGCTCATTGCGATACAAAGGAATTGGCAACAGGGTTTCACCACTTCGCAAAGGCGAACACGTATGAACATAAGTCGTGTACAACACTTGCCAGCTAGGTGTCTCTTCTTCGGCTGCTTGTTCTGAATTCAAATCACGCCCCAGCATACGCATTTTCGGAGCAAGCAAAGACGCATCCGACAAACGGTTCATGCACACTTTGACGAAATCTGAGTGATAACGTGGATGCAAGCTGTCTTGTTCTGGGCAAACAACACGAACGAAAAATTCACCTTCTCCCATCACTATCGGGAATTCACGACCTAATACTTGGCCGTTGTAACGCAGAGCATCCATCAAGCCATTAATGGCTTTGTCTACCGCGCTGACGGTGGTGTTATCAAAACACTCAAACTGCAACTCAACAACATACATACTTAGACGGCAGCCTCTAACTTATTCAAGAACTCAACCAATGAATCTGCCAATACATCACGTTTAGAGGTGCCCAAACGCTCTAGAATCACATTGCCAGTGAGGTTACAAATAGAAATCACATCCATTTCCTCATCTGTCGCTGCGATAAATACTGTTGGTTTAAGTTTCAAGCGGCGCTGCGTCACCAAATGACCAAGAATATTTTCTTGTAGACGCACGAAATCGTCATCGCTCCACACTTGCAGCAGCGTCAACGAATTACCTTGCCAAGTTGCCTCCATATCGGCGCAGTATTGAGAACCATAAAAGGCTTTAACATCATCTTGCAGTGACAACTCAATCGCATTTTCCACATTGGTGAAATCGGCCATTTCATCACGTGCGACCGCTTTCCAAAGCACCTTTCCATCACGCTTCTCTTCGACACAAGGAGAAACAAGCTCTGCAAGCTCTTCACTGCTTGGCAACTCATTGTGCTTAGCTTGCCAAGCTTGTTGGTAGCGCAGGCTGAACTCTTGTAGCGCCTGAGTAACGTTTTGGGTCATGAAGGTCTCCTCATTCCTTATTTATCAGATAGCCGTACTTGCCGGATGGCAATTGACCAGCGGATTCAGTAAAATTCTCGCCATTCTAATCGAAAACGACCACAAAGTATGAGCAAATATTCTGACGCTAAAGAGCTTGCTGGCCTAACACTAGGTAAAACGACCGAGTATGCGAACCAGTATGACCCAAGCTTGCTGCAACCAGTCCCTCGCAGCCTGAACCGAGATGACCTTCAGTTAGGCGATACTCTGCCTTTCATGGGGCACGACATTTGGACGCTGTATGAACTGTCTTGGTTAAATAGTAAAGGTTTACCACAAGTGGCCGTTGGCGAAGTATACATTCCAGCCACCAGCGCAAACTTGATTGAATCGAAGTCTTTCAAACTGTACTTAAACAGCTATAACCAAACCCGCTTTGCAAGCTGGGAAGAAGTGACTGAGCGTTTAACACAAGACCTTTCTGAATGCGCAGGTGAAAAGGTGCTGGTTGAGGTGAATCCAGTGACCCACTATACCAATCAACCTATCGTAACAATGGACGGTGAATGTATTGATGACCAAGACATTAACATCACCAGTTACGATTTCGATGCCGATTTGCTTGAAGGTGCAGCAGGTGAAGTACAAGTTGAAGAGGTGCTACATAGCCACCTATTGAAATCAAACTGTTTGATCACTAACCAGCCAGACTGGGGCAGCGTAGAAATTCGCTACCAAGGCGCAAAAATAGATCGTGAGAAGCTGTTACGTTACTTAGTGTCTTTCCGCGAGCACAATGAGTTCCACGAACAGTGTGTAGAGCGTATTTTTACGGATCTAATGAAATACTGCCAACCAAGCAAACTGACCGTATTTGCCCGCTATACGCGCCGTGGAGGCTTGGATATCAACCCTTACCGCTCAACGGAACAAGATAAGCCAGCTCACAATCACCGTATGGCTCGTCAGTAAGCGCATAGGCAACAGAAATAAGTTCGGCAATCTAAAGGGTTGCCGGACGTTTTTATTGTCCAAGCATGTTACTATATCAAATGGCTTCAACCCGCATTTAAACGGCTAATTGAGGCTTTTCGCCGTTATCGCCATATCTAAAAACAGTTCGAGGGAACGAAAGGATGTTTTGGGACAGTTCGCGTCTATTCAAGTTGATTGGCTTTCTTTGCTTGCTGTTTGTACAGCCACTTCATGCTACCATTTTATCGTCCGCGTTACTCAACGAAGCACAACAATTGGCGGAAATAGAGCCATCACAAGCAAAACAAGCGGCAACCAACTATTTGTCACAGCGTGAGCTAACAGAACGCAAAGAAAGTGACAGCCCTTCAGCCATGTCTCGCGACGAAACAGATCGTAGCGTTCGCACACCAAGCAGCACCATCGAAGCGCACAAGATTATCGCTCAGGCAGATTACGCCATGGGTAATGTTCGTTCGGCTATCGAGCACCTAAATAAAGCGGAACGCTTAGCGCAAGAATATCAATTGCCGTACATGGACTTAGATCTCCAGCTGATGCGCAACCAAATGATTTGGATGTACGACGAAAACTACTCAAAAGCGGAAGACACGCTTAACCAAATTGAACAACAGCTCGATGAAGCCGATGCCGTATTACAACGCACCGACAGCGTTCGCTACCGACTAGTGATGCAAAGAGCACTCCTCGCTTCACATAGTGGCGATATCATTAAAGCGGAAAACTTGTACTCTGAAGCAAAGACCATGCTTGACGATAGCCGCTCTGAGTTAGCCTTGATCGACTACTACACAGCCGTCGGCGAGTTTTACCTCAATAGCAAGAAATACAATTTGGCTTTGTCAGAGCTGCTATACGGTTATTGGCAATCTATTGAAAGTAACAGTGGTGCAAGATTAGCAAAAGTGAATCGCCTTTTGGCTAGGCTCTTCCAGGAGCGACGAGTGTACGACAAAGCGATCGAATACTTATCTCAAGCCGCAGATTTTTATGACTCTTACCCTAGCTCTCCGATCCTAGCGGACGTCCTAGAGCAAATGGGCGACATCTACTTTTATCAGGGTAAGTTTAACCTTGCGTTAGTGCATTACTTCAACGTGCTTGACCATGAAAGTACCAGTAAGAACATCAATAGAATCATTAAAATTCGCTTAAGCTTGGCGGCTACCTACCTACAACTCTATAACTACGCGCTAGCAGAGCAGTACTTAGACCGCTCTAAAGAGCTTTTAGAATACACCAATATTCCTAAGCTTGAAGCAAAGGCTGCCCTGCTTCAGTCAGGTCTGGCTTATCATCAAAATGACAGTAAAGACGTCATTACTAATGCTAAGCTGGCGTTAGCACTTGCTGAAAAGTCACCTGAAAATAACAACTTCATTAAGCAGCAGTCATACCGTTTACTTGGGTTGGGTTACGAGCAGGCAGGCGAATACAAACTTTCTCTGCAAGCTTATAAAAAATACACCAACCTCGTTCGTCTAGAACAAAAGCAGCTTAACCAAATCAGTGAGGATGCGTTCCGTCAGCAAAAAGAATTTGCCGAACAAACCATCCATTACATCGGTCAATCAGAACGCTTAGAGCAAGTGGAAAGAGAGCATCGTAAATTCCAGAAAATCTCATTTGCATTGTTTATTACTGTCTTGGTCATGTTTTTGTTCATTATGCGCCGTGGTGTCATTATGCAGCGCCAAGCAAGTGAAATCGAAAAACTGCGTAACGACCTCTTCACCCACTCTCGCTCTCGTTTACGTAACTTGCGTATGCTGAATGTTAAGCTTTCTCGCTCATTGAAAAAGTCGAGCGAAACTTTCGAGCAATGGCAAATGGGTGAACTGATCCACGAACCACTTAATGATCGCCTACGCTTTGTTATGATCGATTTGCCATTCTTACGAAGCATGTACGTCCATAACGGCTATAAGGCAGGTCTAGAACTAGAACGGGCATTTGGCGACTTCCTTGCGGAAAAAATAGAAAAACCGTCGCGTCTTTACCATTTCTCAGATGCGAACTTACTCTACATAGAACCGAACGCTGACCGTGATGCTTCTGCCGAAGTCATGTTCGAAAAATTCCAGACTTGGGTGGATGAGTTCGCACAGCAGCACAACGTCAATCGTATTATTCGTATGGGCATCAGCGATTATCCGTTCTTACCCCGAGCCTACACTGCAATTAACGATGAGGAATTACTCGATCTGTTATTGCTTGCTACTCACATCGCACGAGAAGTCAGCTTGAAGGATAAGCAAAGCCACTGGGTGTTCTTAAAAGCCATCGATAATGCGCCTGCTGCTAGCTTTGCAACAGGTAACATAAGAACTGCCTGTCAACATGCCATTAGCCAAGGCCTGATCAAGATCCATTCGTCCTACAAGAATGAGGACGACATCAAGAAAATATTAAAAAATGGATAATTAAACGCCTGTTGAACGTAATAACTAATGACGCTATAAAGTTTTTTGTTATTATCAGATAATTGTCAGTAGTACATGGACTTAACCGTAGTCACTTCATGGGAATCTTGGAATCCGATATTCAGTCGCAGCTGCATCAGCTGAGTTGTCAACTTGACCAACTCAGACTGACTCATCGTGATACTTCACTCAAATTCAAACGTGAACAACAAGTTCTTAAACGCGTTGTGGCATCATTGTCTTCAGCTTGCCAGGGTTCGAACACTCAGGTATCCAACTACCTATTTGAAATCCAACAAGAGCTGCAACATCAAAAAGATATCAGCACTCTTATCCCGCGTTTAGCGGTATTAGAGAGGATGCTCAAACAGCAGTCGAAGACGATGGATAAACAGAACGGTTACCTTGACGAACAAATCAAGCACAGTGGTGAAACACTGCAACGTGTCACTGGCTTACCTGCGCAGTTAAAACGTGAACTACGGAACCTGATGAGTTTCTCTGAAGTTCACGCCAGCAATAAAGCTGATCAAGCCACTAAGCTACTGAGTATTTACGAACGCGCTCTGAAAATCATTACGTCTAATTCACGTCTACATCTTAGTGAATTTGAAAACAATCCTGACAGATCTCAACTTGAATGCTTGGCCAGCGACCTTCAACATACTATTACAGAGCTGGATTTCGAGGGAGAATCAGGCGATAGATTGCTGGATATTCGCGCTAAGTTGCTCCTTGGCGTGAGTGCCGAGTCTCTCATTGAGCTTACGCTCTCAACGCTGAAATTGGTTGTCGAAGCAACAAAGTTCGAGCGCGAGGCGTCTAGCCAATTCCTTGATCAGCTGAACACTTCTCTCGCAAGTAACCTAAAAACCGTTCATCAGAACGTCGACCAGCATCATACCTACTTTGAACACCGCCAAGAGCTCAACACAGAAATGAACAGCTTGGTTGAATTAAGCCAAAAGTCACTTAATCAAGCTCAAGATATCGCGGTTGTGAAAAAAGAAATCACGCCTCTTCTCGAAAAAATGGCGTCGCTGACAGAGCGACTGAAAATGACGGAAGAGCGAGAGCAAGCGCTGCAAGAGCGGTTAAGTTACAGTAAGAACCAACTCGAAGCGGTATTTGAAACTACGCAAGATTATCGTCGACGCTTAGATGACCAAGCTCAGCGTATGTTGCTCGACCCGCTGACTAAAGTTTATAACCGCACTGCATTTAACGATCGACTAGAGCTAGAGTATCGCCGTTGGATTCGCTCTCAGCAAAACCTTCGTGTTGTGCTATTTGATGTAGACAACTTCAAAGCGGTGAATGATAGCTATGGTTATACGGCTGGCGATAAAGCGCTGAAGATCATCGCTCGTACTATTAACAAGCGCGTATCAGAAACGGAAACAGTGGCTCGCTTTGGTGGCGAGGAGTTTATTCTACTCGTCCCGGAACAATCTGAAGAATACACACTGGATCTGATTAAGCATATCCAGCGTGATATTAGCCAATTACCCTTTAAGTTCCGTGAGCAAAATATCATGATTACCTTAGCTGCTGTATCGACGTCTTTCAAAGAGTCCGATACGCCAGAGTATGTGCTCGATCGTCTTGGCAAGATGCTTGCGGACGCTAAAAAACGTGGAACAAACCAGCTTAACTGGAGCTAAGATTCGTACAAAAAGCGAGCAAACAAACCAAATTTGGTGCAATCTACGCTTTATAACCACCCATTTTCAACGAGTTATCACATTTCTTCCCTTTTAGTCTGCTAAGCTGTAAAAACCCAAGTCACTTCAAGATGATGTATTTATAAAAGGCAAATGTATCATCTTGAGGTTGCTTGGGAGTTGATAACCATAAAACCAAATCGGCCAACTACCTTTCATCAAACCATACGTATAACACCAAAAAGGTAAGTTGGTACTTTCCCTCAAATTAATGCAACACAAGGAGGCGTTATGATTACCCATATAAGCCCCGCTGGTAGCATGGACTTGCTATCTCAACTAGAAGTAGAGCGCTTAAAGAACACAGCCTCGAGTGAACTTTATCAGCTGTACCGTAATTGCACATTAGCGGTGTTGAACTCCGGTAGCCATACCGATAACTCGAAAGAACTGCTCGATAAATACCAATCGTTTGATGTCAACGTCGTGCGTCGTGAGCGTGGTATTAAGCTTGAGCTGACTAATCCGCCAGAGCACGCTTTTGTTGACGGCGAAATAATTAAAGGTATCCAAGAGCATCTGTTCTCCGTATTGCGTGATATCGTTTACGTAAACATGCATTTGGCAGACGCCCAGCGGCTCAACCTTACTAACCCAATTCACATTACGAACCTCGTGTTCGGCATTCTTCGTAATGCCAGAGCATTAACTCCAGGTATCGCACCGAATCTTGTCGTATGTTGGGGTGGTCACTCTATCAATGGAGTGGAGTATCAGTACACACGTGAAGTGGGTAACGAACTGGGCCTGCGTGAACTTAACATCTGCACAGGTTGCGGCCCTGGTGCAATGGAAGGGCCGATGAAAGGTGCAGCAATTGGGCACGCAAAGCAACGTTATACTCAGCAACGTTATCTTGGTTTAACCGAACCCTCGATTATTGCGGCCGAGCCACCAAACCCAATAGTAAATGAGCTGGTCATCATGCCCGACATCGAAAAGCGCTTGGAAGCTTTCGTCCGTATGGCTCATGGTATCGTTATTTTCCCAGGTGGCCCGGGCACAGCGGAAGAGCTACTGTACATTCTTGGCATCATGATGCACCCGGATAACGCCGATCAGCCAATGCCTATCGTATTAACAGGACCAAAAGAGAGTGAAGAGTACTTCCGCTCTATTGATGAGTTCATTCGCGACACACTTGGTGAGGAAGGGCAAAAGCACTACGAGATCATCATTGACGACCCGGCAGAAGTCGCTCGTATTATGAAACGCTCCATGGACTCGGTACGCCTTCACCGAAAAGAGAAAGGCGATGCGTACAGCTTTAACTGGTCATTGAAAATTGAGCCAAACTTCCAACTGCCATTTGAACCTACTCATGAGTCGATGGAACAATTGGATTTAAGCCTAGATCAAGAACCGCAAGTTTTAGCGGCCAACTTGCGTCAAGCCTTCTCTGGCATAGTGGCAGGTAACGTAAAGGCTGAAGGTATTCGAGAAATAGAACGTAGAGGGCCTTTCACCATTCATGGCGACGCAGTCCTCATGAAAAAACTCGATAAGTTGCTAAAAGACTTTGTCGAACAGCACCGAATGAAATTACCTGGCGGTTCAGACTACGAACCGTGTTATCGAATCGCTCACCCGGAAATTGGTGGTCGATAGTCAGGCTAGCATTCGTTACACTAGGGGCATTACGCCCCTTTTTTATTGCTAAGTCATTATGTCTATTCATCTTGTTATCATTGATGCCCTAAACCTGATCCGCCGAGTGCACTCAGCACAACCAGATCCAACCGACATAGCAAGAACCATAACCACAACGCAAAGAACCCTCACTCGCATTCTGTCAGAGGCCAACCCGACACACATCATCGCAGTTTTTGATCACCACGAACAAGACAGAGGTTGGCGCGCTGAAATTCTCCCTGACTATAAGCAAAACCGAAAACCAATGCCTCTGCCACTACTGCAAGGGTTAGATGCGATTCAACAAGCGTGGTGGGAGCAAGGTATTGATTCATTGCTGTCTGAAGGCGATGAAGCAGATGATTTGGTTGCTACACTCGCAACGAAAGTGGCCAGCCATGGTGAAAAAGTCACCATCGTTTCGACTGACAAAGGTTACTGCCAGCTACTTTCCCCTACCCTACAAATCCGTGATTATTTCCAACATCGTTGGTTAGATGAACCATTTATCGAAAAAGAGTTCGGCGTAAAACCAAGTCAACTAGCGGATTACTGGGGATTGACAGGGATAAGCTCTAGCCAGGTTCCGGGCGTACCTGGAATTGGCCCGAAAGCAGCGAAAGAGATTCTCACTCAGTTTGAGAGTATTGAAGCTGCCTACGCTAGTGAAGATCTCGTACCGAAATACCGTAAAAAATTGGATGAGCACATTGAGTCTGCTCGTTTATGTAAACGCGTCGCCGCTTTAAAGTGCGATATAGAACTAGGCTTTAACTTGCAAGATATTCGCTTTTTAGGGCCAAACAAAGCGGAGTAGTGTCCGATGGTAGTTTCACACCATGAAATCCGGCAGATATTAAAAAAGCGCCATTTGAAGGCGCTTTTTCTATTCTAATCACTATTCCCAAAAGACTCGGGGAATAAAGTTAGTAAGGTGAAATATTCGACAGACATTGGATATGAATCGTGATCTCTTCACGATCATGATACAAATGTTTAGCTTGTAGCTTGAACTTTACCTTATTATCAATGAGGAACTGCTTCAGATTTTCAAGGTCTTGCAGCACTTCGTCATAACGCCCTTTCATTGGCAGCTTAAGGTTAAAGATAGCCTCTTTTGCCCAACCTTTTAACAGCCACTGTCCCATCAGGTGAGCAACACGAGCTGGCTTTTCCACCATGTCACAAACAATCCATGTTACGTTCTTGCGGTCTGGTTCGAACTTAAAACCATCCACCATATGGTGTTTGATCTGGCCAGTTTCCATCAAACTGTCTGCCATCATGCCGTTATCAACGCAGTGAACGAACATTGAGCGCTTCACTAATTGGTACGTCCAACCGCCTGGACATGCACCTAAATCCACACCCCACATACCTGGTGCCAAACGCTCATCCCACTCTTCACGTGGAATAAAGACATGAAATGCTTCTTCCAGTTTAAGTGTTGAACGACTTGGGGCGTCTGCTGGGAATTTAAGGCGAGGGATACCCATGAAGAACTGTGAGTTGTTGTCAGTGTAAGAGTAACCAACGTAACAGTGGCCAGGCTCAACAAAGCAAATGTGCAGTACTGGTTTTTTCGCGTTATCTTTGTTCAGCATTAAGCCTTTGCCGCGCAACGCTTGACGCATTGGGACGGTAAACTTACGGCAGAATTTCAGTAGCTCTTTCGCTTCATTTGTATCTGGCGTTTCAATTCTCAAATCACCACAACGAGGGAATGCTTCGATGTCTGCTAGTTCATTCAAAATTGGACTAATTCGGTCATCACTTGGCAACGATTGAAACTCAGCTGCTACCGCAAACATTTGTCGAGCAAAAATTAAAGACTTAAAGTCTAAACCTCTCGCAAGTTTGTCGGCATCTCCATCTTGGTAACACTCGAAGACAACATAACCTGAGTTTCTCTTCACACGAGGGAAGCCATACACTTCCAACTGTGTCGCTTTGTCCTGAATTTCACCAGCACACTCTTTCTCAAAGCCAGAACGGCAATAGAGCATTAGTTGTTTCACTTGGAGACCTCTTTGATATTGAACGCAGCAAAAAAGAACAGACACCAACCAATCATGAACAGTAATCCTCCCACAGGAGTAATTGGCCCAAACCACTTAATGCCCGTCAGCGCCAGCGCGTAAAGACTGCCGCTAAAACAAAAGATGCCGATAATAAAGCAAATCGCCGCAATGAAAAAATATTTTTGTGCTTTTTGTCCCAAATTGAGCAGAAGCAGAATGGCACAAAACACAATCGCCAACGTGTGAATAAATTGATACAGAACTCCGGTCTCAAATACACCGAGCAAATAAGGGGCCAGTGTCGCTTTTAGCCCATGAGCAGCAAATGCTCCAAGAGCGACCGAAAGCAGCCCAGACAGACCAGAGAATGAGAGTAACCACTTACTTTTCACTGTACACCTCTTTTATAAACGCCGCTAACTGCTCTATCGCGAGTGCAATGTTACCCACTTCAGTATGACCTGAGCTCTTGCGCGGTTTGAAGCTGTGGTCACCATCAGGTAAAAAGCTCACCGTTACTTGTGACGAAAGGACGAAATCATCGAATTCCTCACGCTTACCAAAGGTGTCTCGTTCCCCTTGCAGAATCAGCGTAGGTTTCTCAATGGTTGCTAAGTGCTCGCCTTTGTATTTCTCTGGCTTTCCTTGCGGGTGAAATGGAAACCCTAAACAGGCAATGCCCGACACCAGCTCATTTTCAGCCAACAAGCTCGACATACGACCGCCCATTGACTTACCACCAATAACCACGGGAGAAGAAGTAAAGTGAGCGATCACTTCGCTGTATGCTTCGAGCAACTTTGGCGCGCGATCGGGCGGACGCTTTTTGCCATCTTCCGAACGTTTCACCATGTAAGGGAAATTAAAACGCACTACACGAATACCTTGCTCCACTAATCCTTTGGCGACCGCTGTCATGAAATCATGCTCCATCCCCGCACCTGCGCCGTGAGCAAAAATAAACAGCGGTCCGTTTTCAGGTCCCTCAGCTATCCAGTGATTCATCCAATACTTCCTCTTGTTCTTTTCTCGCGGTTGCTAACATCCAGTCTCTAAACGTTGCGATTCGGCCCATATCTGCCTGCTGTTCATGACACACCACATAGAATGCATTCTTAGATATCAACACCTCGTCGAATGGTGCAATGAGTCGTCCGGCTTCCATTTCAGGTTTGGCGAGTACGTTGTTACCGAGCGCGACCCCCTGACCGTGCGCAGCAGCCTGTAGCACCATCGTTGAGTGACTAAAAATAGGACCGTGGTTTACGTTGATGCCTTCAATGTTGTAATGACGAGCAAACTGCTTCCAGTCTTTACGCGAAGTATCGTGTAACAAAGTATGTAATTTGAGGTCACTTAAAGATTCTAATGGTTTGTTACCCAAAAGTAATGAAGGTGAACAAAGTGGGATCAAAAACTCTTGGTACAATTTATCTGCTCGCAAACCTGGCCAGTTCCCACGGCCATAGTAGATCGCCACATCAACATCATCAGTCAGTGAGCCTTCATCCATATCTACGGCTTTAATACGTACATCGATATCGGGCTCTTGAGCATTAAAATCGGCCAAACGAGGTACAAGCCATTGGATAGCAAAACTCGGCGGTAGGCTAATCGTCAATGCCCCTTTTTCGCTACGTTCCAACACCTTATCTGTCGCTTCCGCAATCGAGGTGAAAATATCTTTGATATCGAGAAAGTAACTTTGGCCTTCTTCTGTTAACAACAAAGAACGATTACGTCGACGGAAGAGCTTCAATGATAAGAACTCTTCAAGCGCTTTAATCTGGTGACTGACCGCGGCTTGAGTAACAAATAACTCTTCTGCTGCTCGTGTAAAACTGAGATGACGAGCAGCCGCTTCGAAGACTCGAAGCGAATTTAATGGAGGCAATCTGCGAGACATATGGGACCTCTAATAGGATTAGTTTTTTTAATCTGAAACATTATAAAATGTCCGTTGTCGAACAGCCAGATAAATTCTATATTTCACCCCGCAACACGGGCCTGAACGGCTTGATTTCTTTGGAAATCAATTGGCTTCGTTGTTGCGATGTTGTGTTTGCAAACTCGTATTTCGAGTTAGGTAGATTTCTACCATAATGTTTTGTCCACACTCCCTGTGACAAAACATATACTTCCTGTATTTATTTTTGACCTGTCTGTCAAATTTGTTACACCGCCTAAATTAGGCGGTGTTTTTTTATCTATCAAAAATCTCATCCGCATATCTGGCAGCAATATCACTTTATTACTCTTCTTTCGGATTAATTATCGTTATATCAACACAAAGTGTATGGCTTTGCGATGAGCCTCAACATTATGCTAAGTAATGGTTGTCTGTAACGCGATCAAAAACAAAAAAGGCGCAAATTGATGTCTCAATTTGCGCCTTTTAACGTATTTTATCAGTCAGCTATGGACGGTAAACTTTTACGTTGCTGAAGCCTTGCTCTTGCAAGTAAAGCGCTTGCAGACGGCTCATCACACCGCGGTCACAGTAAAGTAGGTATGTCATAGACTGGTCTAAGTCACCAAACTGTGTACCCAGCTTGTAGAAAGGGATATGTTTCACATCCACACCTTCGATTTCAAGTGGGTTATCGTCTTCCTCTTCAGGACTACGAATATCTAGCACAACCGCGTGCTCTTCTACCGCTTGAACTTGCTCTACTTCTGGTGCGGCTTGCTCAGACTCTTTCGCGATATCACGAATGTCCATCATGCGAGCTTCTTGAACCACTTGCTCAAGGATACTAAAGTCGAATTTCTCTTCTTCAGCTTCTAGCTTGCCTTTCACCGCTTTCACGGTTGGCTTCTTAGAGATAACACCACAGTATTCTGGCATTGTCTTTGCGAAATCTTCTGTGCCGATTTCACGTGCTAGATTGATGATGTCTTCTTTATCCCAGTTGATAAGTGGACGCAGAATCAGCGTGTCAGTTACGTTATCGATGTGGCGTAGATTGGTTAGCGTTTGGCTCGATACTTGACCTAGTGCTTCACCTGTTACCAATGCTTCGATCTTCATCTTCTGAGCGATCATGCCTGCTGCACGCATAAACATACGCTTCAAGATCACGCCCATTTGGCCGTCATCGACTTTCTCTAGGATTTCCGCAACCACAGGCTCGAAATCAACTGAGATAAAACGTACTTTTGCTGAAGAACCGTATTTGTTCCATAGGTAGTGAGAAACCTGCTTAACGCCGATTTCGTGTGCTGGACCACCTAAGTTAAAGAAGCAGTAATGTACTTTTGAACCACGCTTGATATGAAGATAGCTTGAAACACCAGAATCGAAACCACCCGAGATCAGGCTTAACACGTCTTCTTGCGTACCCAGAGGGAAACCACCTAGGCCTTTATGACGAGACAATACTTGGTTTAGCTTGTCGTTCGAGACTTCTACCTTGATCGTCACGTCTGGGTTTCGTAGCTTAACACTAGCGCTTTCAATCGCTTGATTTAAACCACCGCCTACATAACGCTCTAGTTCAATGGAGGTAAAGTCATGCTTGCCACGACGCTTCGCACGTACAACAAAGGTTTTATTTTCGAGTGCAGCACGGTTGAGTTCTAGCACTTGCTCGAAGATATCGTGCAAGTCTTTAAATTCAGTTTGCTTCACTTCCAGTACGTGGTGAATGCCTGGTGTATGAGTCAAAACCTCAAGAACTTCAGCGTGGAATTCGTTACTCTCAGAGGTCACTTCAATGTGATCACGACGGTTAAATACCGCGACAGACTCCGTGCGGCTCTTAATGATGTTACGAATGTTGCACTCTAAAATCTTTGTGAAGCGCTTACGCACAGATTCACTTTTTACAAAAATTTCTGGATGGGGCTTTACAATAAATTTCATAGTCTAATTCGCAGGTTAGTTTCGCAATCAACAAAGAGTGACACTCAACTTCAATACTTCATACGCAGTAAAACCGCGTTTCAGTCACAAAAAGTAGTCTGAGCTCACTTTTAAGGCGCAAGATTATACACCCAAGCGGATTGGAAAAACAAAAAAAGCGAGCAATCTGCTCGCTTTCTTATCTCTTTACTGACTTAAAACTAAAGCCTAGTTATTGAATTACCGGCACTTCTTCACTGTAGAGAGGCTCGCCTTGCATAATGCTGATTTCAACCCGTCGGTTAAGCGCGCGATTTTCATCAGAATCATTCGGTAACAAGGGTTCCGTATCCGCCATGCCTCGTACTCTTAAACGTTGATGAGAGAAGCCTCTCACTTTCTCCATCTCTTGCGCGACTGATACTGCACGCTGAGAAGAGAGATCCCAGTTAGAACGATAAAGTTCCGAGTCTAGCGGTCGATTGTCTGTATGGCCAGATACTCGAACAATGCCTGGCACGTCTTTTACTAGCTCTGCAATCTGACGAACTAAAGGACGAAACTTAGGCTGCAAGAAGGCCGAACCTTCTGGGAATGCACCTTTTTCACGCATACGTATAACAATCTGCTGACCGAGGTTTTCAACTTCAATGGCGCCTTGTTCAATCTCTCGCTCTAAGGCTTTCTTGATGCTTTCCATCAAGGTTTCCATCTCTTGCGACATCTCTTTAGATTGCTGTTGCTGCATGTCCGCTTCGGCAGATTCATTGTTTTGAGTTGACGTTTCTGGCGATTGCCCACCCGTTAACTTGCCTTCATCACGTTTTGTGCCACCAGCTCGATCAGACTCCCCTTCATGAAATTCGAGCGTCTGCTGAGTGATGTCCATGGTTTGCTGCATGATGACATCAATCGGAGTTGGTTCCGGCCGACCCGGTCGAAACTCTTGGGCAATAATGCTAGTGCCTTTGGGAATGTCTTTCACTTCAAGCTGATTTTGCACACCGAAGGCAAATTTCATTGATCCTGCAATTTGTTTGAACTTCAGTACATCCATCTCAGAAAAAGAGAGCAGAAGAACAAAGAAACACATCAGTAGCGACATCAAATCTGCGAATGTCCCCATCCATAACGGGAGGCCAGGTGGCGGACAATCGCATTTGTTATCTTCATCATCCATCACGACTCTCCAAGTTACTCGTCAATCTCAAGGGCACGTTTACCTTCATTGAGGTAGTTCTTCAAGTAACTATCGATCACTCGCGGGTTTTGGCCATCTTGAATCGCTAATACGCCATCCATGATCAAACGGCGATTTAGCGTTTCTTGGTCACGGCGAAGAGAAAGCTTATCCGCAATAGGGAAAAACACCATATTGGACAGGATCGCGCCATACAATGTGGTCAAGAGTGCAACGGCCATTGCTGGTCCAATCGCTTTAGGGTCATCCATGTTTGAAAGCATCGCAACAAGACCAACCAAGGTGCCAATCATTCCCATCGCAGGAGCAACGTCGCCAAAGGCGCGAAATACGCCAGTACCTTGCGTATGTCGTTCATCCGTAAGCGCGATGTCTTTTTTGAGTGCCGCTCTCACAACGTCGGCATCATGGCCATCAACCAGTAGATCAATGCCTTTCTGCATGAATGTGTTGTTTATTTCCATCTCTTCAAGAGCAAGAAAACCACCTTTACGCGCCGCATCGGCCATTTCCACAATTTTTGCGATCAGGTCTTCGGGTTCATCCGCTTTAAACATGAAGGCTTTGCCAGCAATCTTTGTCGCACCAAAAAACTGTCCCATTGTGAACTTCATCAACACGACGAATATTGAGCCGCCAACGACAATAAGGATCGACGTGACATCGACAAACATGCCGATGCTGCCACCAAGCACCATCGCCATAATGACGAATGCAAAACCACCAATCAAACCTAATAGGGTTGCTAAATCCACAAAGCACTCCTCACGCTATACTCAAATACTGCCATTGGGCGGATTATTACCTGTATCGACAACTCGCGCAGAATTTTTAGAAAAATCTTAGCTAATGGATCACAAATTACACTTAACAACCTCAACCAAAATATGGGGTTTCATCGCTTAGACTCGTTGAACGCTAATTTTGTGACAATTATATAAGGTTAAATTTGACCAAGTTACTAGGCTAAGGTAACTTTCGTGCATCTTACCCGAGGCTTGATTAAGGCAGAAAAAAGATGGCGGTCAAGAAACCAGAAAACATGACCTTTGAAGCAACCATTGAAGAGCTTGATAGCTTGGTTGATCAATTAGAAAATGGCGATCTTGCTCTAGATGATGCCCTGCGTAAGTTTGAACGAGGCATTGCCTTAGCTCGTGCAGGCCAAACTAAATTAAGCGACGCCGAACAGCGCGTGAGCATTCTTCTTAGTGAAGATGATGAAGCACCACTGAGTGACTTCAAACCAGATTCAGAATAACAATCAGTAGTGAGCAATGTGATGCAACAGACATTGACGTCTTTTCAACAAAGAAACAATCAGCAATTGAATTTGTGGCTCGATCAGCTTCCATATCAAGAGCAGCCATTGATTCAAGCAATGAAATACGGCCTTTTGCTAGGTGGGAAACGCGTTCGCCCTTTTCTTGTTTACATCACAGGTCAAATGCTCGGCTGTAAACCTGAAGACTTAGACACCCCCGCCGCTGCTATCGAATGTATACATGCCTACTCACTCATTCATGATGATCTGCCAGCCATGGACGATGATGAACTGCGTCGAGGTCAACCAACTTGTCATATTAAGTTTGATGAAGCAACCGCAATACTGACAGGTGATGCACTACAAACTCTTGCCTTCACTATTATTTCTGATGGTCAATTAAGCTCGGCGGCAGAAGCTCAACGCATCAATATGATCAAAGCCTTAGCGCATTCCTCTGGTGCCAGCGGCATGTGTGTAGGGCAAGCCTTAGATTTAGGCGCGGAAAATCGCCTAGTTTCTCTTGAAGAAATGGAAGAGATACACCGTAAAAAAACCGGAGCTCTGATTGATTGTGCGGTAAAATTAGGTGCATTAGCTGCTGGTGAGAAAGGTATCGAGGTTCTACCTCACTTGGAGCGCTACTCAAAAGCAATTGGTTTGGCGTTTCAGGTTCAAGACGATATTCTTGATATCATCAGTGACACAGAAACACTGGGTAAGCCTCAAGGTTCCGACCAAGGTCTGAATAAGAGCACTTATCCTTCCCTGCTGGGTTTAGAGGGAGCCATAGAGAAAGCTCACACTCTGTTACAGGAAGCACTTCAAGCATTGGAAGCTATCCCATACAATACTCAGTTACTCGAAGAGTTCGCCCGATATGTCATCGAGCGCAAAAATTAACACTATAAGCGCGCATTTATATGACTCTTGATATTTCAAAGTACCCAACACTGGCGTTAGCAAATACACCGGAAGAATTACGTCTTCTTCCGAAAGAAACATTACCAAATCTGTGTGATGAACTGCGAACGTATCTGCTAAATTCAGTGAGCCAATCTAGCGGACACTTAGCGTCTGGCTTAGGCACCGTGGAGCTAACTGTCGCTCTGCATTATGTTTACAACACCCCTATCGACAAATTGATCTGGGATGTTGGTCATCAGGCTTACCCGCATAAAATCCTCACCGGACGTCGCGATAAAATGCCAACAATTCGCCAAAAGGATGGTCTACACCCTTTCCCTTGGCGTGAAGAAAGTGAATATGACACCTTATCTGTCGGCCACTCTTCGACATCGATTAGTGCAGGTCTTGGCATGGCCATCAGCGCACAAAAAGAAGGTAAAGGTCGCAAAATCGTCAGTGTGATTGGTGATGGCGCAATTACAGCAGGCATGGCATTCGAAGCCATGAACCACGCTGGCGACGTTCATCCTGATATGTTGGTGATTTTGAACGACAACGAAATGTCGATTTCAGAAAACGTCGGCGCCCTGAATAACCACCTTGCGAAAGTACTTTCTGGCAGCTTGTACACTTCTATCCGTGAAGGCGGTAAGAAAGTGCTGTCTGGTGTTCCACCTATTAAAGAGTTGGTTCGCCGTACGGAAGAACACCTCAAAGGCATGGTAGTGCCTGGTACTCTGTTCGAAGAGTTCGGCTTTAATTACATTGGCCCGATTGATGGACACGACGTCAATGAACTCGTCAAAACGCTAAAAAACATGCGTGAGCTCAAAGGCCCTCAATTCCTGCACATCATGACCAAGAAAGGCAAAGGTTATGAGCCTGCCGAGAAAGATCCTATCGGCTACCATGGTGTTCCTAAATTCGATCCAACGCATAATTGTCTGCCGAAGAGCAGTGGCGGTAAGCCAACTTACTCAAAGATCTTCGGTGACTTTTTATGTGACATGGCGGCCCAAGATCCTAAGCTAATGGCAATTACGCCAGCAATGCGCGAAGGATCAGGTATGGTGCGTTTCTCAAAAGAGTACCCAGACCAATACTTTGATGTGGCGATTGCTGAGCAGCACGCAGTGACACTGGCAACAGGCATGGCAATTGCGGGCGATCATCCAATCGTTGCTATCTATTCGACTTTCTTGCAACGTGGTTATGACCAATTGATCCACGACATCGCGATCATGGACTTACCAGTGATGTTTGCGATCGACCGCGCAGGTCTCGTTGGCGCAGATGGTCAAACTCACCAAGGTGCGTTCGATTTGAGCTTTATGCGCTGTATTCCGAACATGGTGATCATGGCGCCAAGCGACGAAAACGAGTGCCGACAAATGCTTTACACTGGCCATAAGCATTCTGGCCCGAGTGCGGTTCGATACCCTCGTGGTAGCGGCATGGGCGTAGAAATCGAAACTGAGTTTACGGCGTTAGAAATCGGTAAAGGGCGCATGGTTCGCCAAGGTGAAAAAGTTGCTATTCTGAGCTTTGGTACTTTCTTGGGTAACGCGCTAGAAGCGGCAGAATACCTTAACGCCACTGTTGCTGATATGCGCTTTGTGAAGCCGCTCGATGAAGCATTAATTCGTCAATTAGCCGCAGATCATGACGTGCTCGTGACGTTAGAAGAAAATGTTATCGCAGGTGGTGCAGGTGCGGGTGTCGTTGAGTTCATGATGAAAGATAAAATCATTAAGCCAGTCTTAAACCTAGGTTTACCCGATGAGTTTATTCATCAGGGAACACAAGATGAACTGCATGAAGAGCTTGGTCTCGATGCAAAAGGAATTGAAAAAGCCATCTTGGATTATTTAGCAAAATAGCATGTAAAAAGGGATGCTCATGGCATCCCTTTTTTACGTCCAGTGTTTAGTTCATGGTTTAATTCATCCAGCCAGCGTATTTTGCGACTAGAAACAGGGCAACACCAGCCATAATTCCCGCCACGATATCATCAACCATAATACCCAGCCCACCGTGAACTCGCTTATCTAGCCACCCAATTGGCCAAGGTTTTACCATATCGAAAAAACGAAATAAGATGAAGCCAGTGATCAACCACTTCCATTCAGTGAGTGGAATATTCAGTGCAGGTACAATGCTCATCGTAATCCAAAAGCCCGCAAACTCATCCCATACGATTGAACCATGATCATGTACTTTCATGTCTGCAGACGTCACTTGGCATATTTGAATGCCGATCACACACGAAATCAGAACAACAATGACATACGCCGTAAATGGTAATTGTGCCAACAGCAAAAAGAAAGGCACGGCCGCCAGTGTGCCCATTGTTCCAGGGATAAACGGGGATAATCCACTGCCAAAACCCGTCGCCAATAGATGCCACGGATTCTTTAATGAAATCAGAGAAAGAGGGTTGGTCATATCCTTAAACCTATACTGCTAGTTTGGTTTCAATCGTCATGCCTGCGAGTTACTCAATAGTAACAGGCTCTTGGCTAGAGCTTAGCTCAGATCATTTAAAGTGGTCGAAGCCACTTAAGTCCCAATCAAGTGGTTGATTGTTATCATGCAGCTCGAAGGTTCCATTTGGTCGGATTTGACCAATACATGTGACCTTACAGCCAGTATGAGATAAAGCGCTTTGTAACGAGCCTCGATTTTGCTCCGGCACGGTAAAACACAACTCGTATTCTTCGCCACTTGCTAAAGCATACTGCTGCGCGCTGATCTTATCATCTAAAAACTGGACTAATTCTGAAGAGATCGGTAGCTGAGAGACATCAATACTAACCCCAACCTGAGATCGCTGTAAAATGTGCTTAATATCAGAGATTAAACCATCTGAAATATCTATCGCCGACGAGGCTAAGCCAACAAGAGCTTGTCCAGCAAGCACACGCGGAGAACTAAGGTAATGAGCTCGCTCTAGTGCTTCCGCGCCGGCTCTGCTGCGCAGAGAGTCATCTAGAATCACATCCAAGCCAGCTTTTGCATCGCCAAGGTTTCCCGTTACATATACCCAATCCCCAGGCTTGGCTCCGGATCGCGTGAGCGCTTTGTCTTCAGGTACAAAACCTTGCACCGTGAGTGTCAGACACAATGGCCCTTTGGTGGTATCACCGCCTATTAACTGAATACCATAGTAATCAGCCAGTTCGAAAAATGCATCACAGAAAGGAGCAAGCCATTTTTCATCTGGCTCAGGCATCGTTAATGCAAAGCTCACCCACGCAGGCGTTGCGCCCATCGCCGCCAAATCACTGATGTTAGAAGCCAATGCTTTGTGTGCGACCCATGCTGGGTTCGCGTCGGCTAAGAAATGCGTTCCAGCTACCAATGTATCCGTGCTAATCGCAATCTGAACATTAGCTGGCGCTTTGACCAAAGCGCAATCATCACCAGCGGCTAGATGGACATCTTTACGTTGGCTCTGACGACCGACGAAGTATTTGTCTATCAGATTAAATTCACCAGACATAATTCACTTACTTTTTGATGTAAAAGCTTTTGATACAAAAAAGGTCAGCATGTGCTGACCTTTTCATTGAAGAAATCGTTATTTCTTACGAATGTGAGGTGCTGCTTTATCAAGTACACCATTCACAAACTTGTGGCTATCTTCTGCTGCGAAAACTTTTGCAAGTTCAATCGCTTCATTGATAACAACTTTGTAAGGAACATCTTCGCGACGAGTCATCTCGTACATAGCAAGGCGAAGAAGAGCAAGTTCCATCATATCTAAATCCTGCATAGGACGAGAGATGTATGGACGAATTTTGCTATCTAGCTCAGCGTGGCTAAGTACAACACCGCTTAATAGTTCACGGAAGTAAGCTACGTCTGTCTCTGGAGCAGCAAGCGCTGGCTCAGATGCATGAAGTTCTTCTTCATCGTATTTGTCGCCAGACAAAAACTGTTCTTCAATCTTGGCAACATTCTCTTTAGTAATTTGCCATGAGTAGATCGCCTGTAGAGCGAATTGACGTGCGTTACGACGTGCGGCTGGTTTCACACTGGCCCCCATTAGGAATCAATTTCAGATAGTACATTAATCATTTCAAGTGCGCTTAGTGCAGCCTCTGCACCTTTATTACCAGCCTTGGTTCCTGCGCGTTCAATCGCTTGATCGATCGTATCAACAGTCAAAACACCAAATGCTACTGGAATGCTGAATTCCATAGACACTTGTGCTAGACCTTTGTTCATTTCACTACAAACATAGTCAAAGTGAGGCGTTCCACCGCGAATAACAGACCCTAGAGAAACAATAGCGTCGAATTTGCCAGTTTTAGCAACACGCTGAGCTACTAGAGGTAGTTCTACGGCACCTGGACAACGCACAACCGTGATGTTGTCTTCGCTTACTTGTCCGTGACGCTTTAGTGTATCGATCGCACCAGAAAGTAGGCTTTCGTTAATAAAACTGTTGAAACGAGAAATAACGATAGCAATTTTTGCATTTGGCGCTGGGAAGCCACCCTCGATCACTTTCATAAGCTTTCCTTTAACTCTATTTATAAGTGAAATATGTTCATCAAGTGAGAATCGCCGGATTCTAGCACAAATTTGTGAGCAATATCTAATGGAAATTGGAGGCAAATCACCGGTTCCTAGCCATTGACGAGTTAAGCACGTCAAAGACTAGGAACTTATTGTTCGGTTGTTACTCGCAGACGTACTCAACAACGTTCAGACCAAAACCACCTAACGCGTGGTACTTTTTGTTGGTCGATGACAGAAGGCGCATATCATGTACACCGAGATCCGCAAGAATCTGTGAACCAACGCCAACACGGCGAGACGTGCCTTGTTTTTTAGCAAGCGTTGGGGCTTCACCTTTGTCTTGCGCTTCGAACATCTTCACGCGATGAATAAGTAGATCGGTCGATTCTTCATGGCCAAGAACAACCAGCACACCGCCTTCTTCACCAATGCGTTTCATTGCCTTATCTAGTGTCCAGCTGCGCTCTGCATTACGATCGCTACGTAGTAAGTCGGTAAAAACGTCTTGAAGATGAACGCGAACCAGTGGCGCTTTTTCTTTCAAATCGCCCTTGCACATTGCGTAGTGCACTTGGTTATCAATGGTGTCTTTGTAAGTGACTAACGTGAACTCGCCAAACTCTGTCGGTAGCTTGCACTCTGCCACACGTTCAATCGTTGTCTCAGTGTTATTGCGGTACTCAATTAGGTCGGCAATAGTGCCCAATTTAATACCGTGCTTCTCTGCAAAGATCTCTAGATCTGGGCGACGAGCCATGGTGCCGTCGTCATTTAAGATCTCAACAATCACCGATGCTGGCTCTAAACCAGCAAGACGAGCCAAATCACAGCCAGCTTCAGTGTGACCTGCGCGAGTCAGTACACCGCCGTCTTGAGCTGCGAGAGGGAAGATGTGACCAGGCTGCACCAAATCCGCAGCTTTAGCGTTTGGCGCGACTGCTGCTTGAACGGTACGTGCGCGATCTGCGGCTGAAATACCAGTCGTTACCCCTTCTGCTGCCTCAATCGAAACAGTAAAGTTGGTGGTGTATTGCGCATTATTGTCTTGCACCATTGGTGGCAGACCTAGACTTTCGCAACGATCTTTGGTCATGGTTAAACAAATCAGGCCACGGCCATAGGTTGCCATAAAGTTGATGGCTTCCGGCGTAATATGCTCGGCAGCCATGATCAAGTCACCTTCATTCTCGCGGTCTTCATCATCCATTAGGATGACCATTTTGCCTGCGCGAATATCATCAATAATTTCTTGTGGCGTACTGATTGGCATAGTCTGTTATCCCGTTATTCTAAATTTGTTATTGCGACAGCAATGAAAAATTACGTTGCAGTGAATGCTAGTTAGGTCAATAGTTTGGCTTTGCATTAAGCAAGTCAATGAATCTCGCGGTGTTCTGTGAGTCTGCTCTTTATCGCATGCCTCACGCAGCCACTCCCAAGACTTATGCAAAACCGTTTTGCTGTAAAAAGTCCATCGTGATACGAGACTCGGCCTTATCTTCTTGTTGTCCTTGCAGTAAACGCTCCATATAACGCGCAAGTACATCAACTTCTAAGTTGACTTTGCGCCCCACTTGAAACTGGTCAATCGTAGTTTCTTCACTCGTATGAGGAACGATCGTCAGCTTAAAAGCATTTTTACGTAAGTCGTTGACGGTTAGGCTAATACCATCAACAGTAATCGAGCCTTTCTCTGCAACGTACTTGCTAATTTCCGCAGGCATTGCAACCCAAAACTCTATCGCACGGCCAACTGAATTGCGTTCGACAATTTCACCAACCCCATCGACATGGCCAGAAACGATATGTCCACCCAATCGCGTTGTTGGCAACATGGCTTTTTCTAGATTCACCTTATCGCCTACTTGGTAATCAGCAAACCCAGTTTTCTTCAAGGTTTCTAATGACAGATCAGCACTGTAATAGTGGCTTCCGAAGTCAACTACCGTTAAGCAAACACCATTGGTCGCAATGCTATCGCCTAACTTAACGTCTGACATATCAAGCGTACCCGTTTCAACCGTGACGGTGATGTCTTCGCCCTTCGGCGTAATCGCAGCTAACTTGCCCACTGCTTCTACTATTCCTGTAAACATACTATTTCTTATCTAATTTCATTACGTTTTATGGTGGCGGTGATGCGAATGTCTACCCCAACCATACGAACGTCTGTAATGTTTAAATCTATGACGTCAGCCATAGCGCTTAACCCTAAAGCACCGATAAGCCCCCGACCATCGCTGCCCATGAGTTTTGGCGCAAGGTAAACAATGAGCTCATCTACAAGATTAGCCTTTATCATCGCACTCGCTAGCGTAGCTCCAGCTTCAACCCATAAGTGATTGATGTGGTGCTCATCCGAGATACGTTTTAATGTCGTTGATAAGTCAATTTGGTCAGCGCTGTCCAATAGAGGGATACAGTCTCCATCAGAGCGAACAATAACTCGTTCTCCATCGGTATGGAACAGCTTGAGCGCATCAGTTAAATGGTTCTGACGGTCTAAGATTACACGTACTGGTTGACGAAGCTCTTCTTGTAAATACTGCGCTTGAACACTATTAGGTAAGTCATCCCAGCGCACATTGAGTGATGCATTATCATCAATCACCGTTTTGCTAGTAGAAAGAATGCCACCACTTATCGCTCGATAACGCTGCACATCTTGGCGGGCCGCTGGGGAGGTGATCCATTGGCTCTGACCATTACTGAGTGCGCTTTGCCCATCCAAACTGGCTGCCATTTTTAATTGAACAAACGGCATGCCTGTACGCATGTACTTTATAAAACCAGGGTTAAGGGCAAGGGCATCTTGCTCTAACAAGCCGATTTGTACTTCAATTCCGGCATCACGTAACATCTGGATGCCGCGACCTGCAACTTTCGGGTTTGGGTCTACCATGGCGCAAACCACACGTGCCACTTTGGCTTTAATCAGCCCTTCGGCACATGGCGGTGTACGGCCGTAATGAGAGCAAGGTTCTAGCGTCACATAAGCGGTTGCACCAACTGCTTTTTCACCCGCCATGCGCATCGCGTGCACCTCGGCATGCGGCTCACCAGCACGATGGTGATAACCTTCACCGACAATTTCTTCATCACGAACGATGACACACCCTACATTTGGATTAGGGGCGGTGGTATAAATGCCACGTTTCGCTAACTTAATAGCTCGTGACATCATGGCGAAATCTAAATCAGAAAACGCTCTTTCAAGAGTGTGTTGAGTCATGAGCTACTCAGTCTTCTAGGCGGGCAATCTCTTCGCCAAACTCGCGAATATCTTCAAAGCTGCGGTAAACGGAAGCGAAACGAATGTAAGCCACCTTATCGAGCTCTTTGAGCTGGTCCATGACTAAATTACCAATCATTTCACTCGGAACCTCTCGCTCACCCGTCGCACGCAGTTGTGATTTGATCATACTGATCGCTAACTCTATAGAATCGGCACTCACTGGGCGTTTCTCTAAAGCGCGTTGAATACCGCCAACCATTTTATCTTCATCAAATGGTTCACGGTTGCCATTCGATTTGATCACTTTAGGCATCACTAACTCTGCGCTTTCAAACGTAGTGAAACGCTCGCTACACGCCAAGCACTGACGGCGACGTCGAACTTGATGGCCATCAGCCACTAAGCGGGAATCAATAACTTTGGTATCGTTCTCGGAACAAAAAGGACAATGCATATCACCTCCATATCTATACCAAAATAACCTCATGAGCAATCACGGATAACCACGCGTTCATGGTTATACGGACTCTATTAAAGCTATTTGGGTATAACGCTTTCAAACCGAAATAAAAGCTCATGTAGTGTAGCGGAATTGGTATGTTAGACAAAACAAAAAGGGGCGCAAAGGCCCCTTTTTCACTCAAGATCTCGTCGAATGTGTTAACTGCGTGCTAAGTAGTTCGCTTTACCAACCCACTTGTAGCTAGTTAGCTCTTCTAAGCCCATCGGACCGCGTGCATGTAGCTTTTGCGTAGATACTGCGACTTCTGCGCCAAGGCCAAATTGCGCACCGTCTGTAAAGCGCGTTGAAGCATTCACATAAACCGCCGCCGAACCGACAGAATTGATGAACAGCTCTGAGTTTTCCAAGCTATTGGTCATGATCGCATCTGAGTGGCTCGCGTTATGGACACGCATATGATCAATGGCATCTTTCACATCAGACACAACTTTTACACCAAGAGTGTAGCTCAACCATTCCGTATCAAAGTCACCTTCAACAGCATCGCGAATTTGTGTTGCTTGAGGCATCAGTACTTTTGCCTTAGGCTCTGTCACGAAGGTCACTTTATCGTTCATGCGCTCTACGATCATTGGTAGGAATTGCGCTGCAATTTTTTCATGCACGAGCAGCGTATCTAATGAGTTACACGCAGATGGACGTTGAACTTTAGAGTTCTCAACCACATTCAGGGATTTCTCTAGATCAGCGGATTCGTCGACAAAGATATGGCTGATACCAAAGCCACCAATAATCACCGGAATCGTGCTGTTTTCTTTACACATTTTGTGTAGGCCAGCACCACCGCGTGGAATGATCATGTCGACGTAATCGTCCAACTTAAGCAATTGAGAAACAAGCTCACGATCTGGTTTTTCAATGTACTGCACAGAAGCGGCTGGAAGGTTCGCCTTTGCGAGCGCAGACTGAATAACCTTCACTAATTCCATATTCGAGAAAAAGGTCTCTTTGCCACCACGTAAAATGCTTGCGTTGCCGGTTTTCAAGCACAACGCTGCGATATCAATGGTTACGTTTGGACGCGCTTCATAAATTACGCCCACGACACCAAGCGGCACGCGACGACGAGACAGTGACATCCCATTTTCCAGTACCTTACTGTCTATTTCGCTGCCTACAGGATCGTTCAAGCTAATGACGTTGCGAACATCATTCGCAATTGCAGTCAATCGTTCTTCATTAAGCAAAAGGCGATCGAGCAGCGCATCGGTTAAACCCGCTTCACGGCCAAGTTCGATGTCTTTAGCGTTTGCCGCCAAAATAGCAGCAGAGTTTGCTTCTAGCTCATCAGCAATGATGGCTAATGCTTGGTTTTTTTGCGCAGTTGACGCTGTCGCTAATTCGAAAGCTGCATCTTTAGCAGCTTTACCCATATTCGTTAAATCCACTTTGCTTCCCTCTAATTCTATTCCTGAATGACGACCAAATCATCGCGGTGAATCACCTCAGAGCCATAATCATGACCCAAAATAGAGATGATATCTTTACTGTGCTTACCCGTAATTTTAGTTAGGTCATCACTTGAGTAGGCGCTGATGCCACGAGCCACCAACTTACCGTGAGCGTTTGTTACACGCGCCACTTCGCCTCGTGCGAAGTCACCACTAACTTTGATGACCCCTTTAGCAAGTAGGCTACTGCCCTTGCCGACCACAGCATTGACTGCACCATCATCAATAATGATGTCGCCCGATGCCGCAGGTCCCGCTAGAATCCAGCGTTTACGGTTCTCTAAGGCTTCAGCGCAAGGTAGGAAGCGCGTGCCCTGAGGTTCAGCACTTAGAGAGTCAAAGATAACATTCGGCGCACTACCAGCAGCAATAATAACCTCGATACCTGCGCGGCGAGCGATGTCTGCGGCTTGCAGCTTCGTTGCCATACCACCAGTACCCAATGTTGTACCGCTTCCACCTGCGATTTTACGCAGCGTATCGTCGATGGTTTTTACTTCCTTGATAAGCTCTGCGTTCGGATCTTTACGAGGGTCAGCAGTAAACAGACCTTTTTGGTCCGTTAAAAGCAAGAGCTTATCTGCACCACATAAAATGCCTACCAAAGCGGAAAGGTTGTCGTTATCGCCAACTTTAATCTCGCTAGTCGCAACGGCATCATTTTCGTTTACGATAGGAACAATATCGTTCGCAACGAGCGCATTAATAGTGTCACGCGCGTTAAGGAATCGCTCACGATCTTCTAAATCGGCACGGGTTAGTAGCATTTGGCCGATCTTGATACCATAAATACCAAACAAAGACTCCCATGTTTGAATCAAGCGACTCTGCCCCACCGCGGCAAGTAACTGCTTACTCGCCATCTCGTTGGGCAATGCGGGGTAACCAAGATGCTCACGGCCTGCTGCAATCGCACCAGACGAAACCATTACGATTGAATGGCCTTGTTTTTTAAGCTCAGCACACTGGCGTGCTAACTCAACCATGTGTGCACGGTCGAGTGCCAGAGTGCCGCCTGTCAGCACACTTGTACCCAGTTTCACAACGACAGTTTGTGGTTGTGAAACAACTGCATTTTGTTGATTCGTTGTCATGATGTCTTCTGAAGTGAAAAACAAATAAAGAGAGGATGTTTTAACAATCAAATAGGGAATTAACAAGAGAAAAGGTGCGTTTTCGCACCTTTTTGTTTGGTATTAAATGAAAACAACCAAATTAAGCGAAATCGAAAGACTCCGTGTGATATTCGACTTCTAATTTGAAGTGTTCTTCTAAAGTATCAACCAGCTTTTGATGGAATGTGCTCTGCGTGAGATACACTTCCTCTACCACTTTTTTGGGAAGGGCTTCAGATACCCATTGCCCTTCTTTGTTGTACTTGCCAATATGATATTTAGCAGTAAAGCCTCCCTCGATGGATTCCAAATCCATCCACCAGCCCCAAAATTCACGCTTCTCAGGCGATTTTTTGTCGTCTACACATACAGATAAACAATCAAAATAATAGCGCCCTTCTTGCGATTGTGGTTCGCGCAGGTAAGGCCCTATCGCCTTCAACTTTGACATCAAGCGAAAGTGAGTCGGGCCCTGAGTCGTCTCTGACATATGAATCTCCGTTTTCATAGTTAAAAGTAAACACCCAAGAATGATTATTATTTTTAATTATCATGAGCTTATTTTTTGCTCAGATATATCACTCTTAACTAATTTAGGAGAATTGTCACCCTAATAATTCATCTTCTAGCCACTTTATGGCTAAATCGAGGGATTGCTCATATCCTTTTGTAATTGTTTTGGAACTGATTTTTTTCGCTCTACCATACTGGCTAAATAGAGCAACAAGTTGATTATCACTGTGTGGCGACACTGGATCGCCTTCAAGACTCAAAGCCAAAATAGGCACTTTGGTTTTTCGACTGCTCAGGAAGCCCTGAACCTTCAATGACCACGCCATCATCTGACCAGCCATGCTATTAATATCAACCGCATTTTTCCCCAAACGGGAAGCCAAAAGATCTAAATACATCTTCGGCATTTTTTGTAACTTCTGAGGGGAAGTAAAAATATCATGTACGGGTGCGCCTAGAGCGACACAAGCTTTGATCTTTTCCTGCTCGACAAAAGAGAGTCTGATCATGGCATTACCACCAAAACGAAACCCAACTAACCCCACTTTGTGATGATCAACCCAAGGTAGCGAGTAAAGCTCATTCAATACCGCTTGATGTAGGCAACTTGAATTCTCGGTCAAGGGCCAATGAGAGCTATGCCCTACCGAAGGCATGTCTACGGTTAACATCGCAATATCTCGCGGTGCAAGACGATTACGGAACAAACGCCACATGTCGGTTTGTAGAGTATCCAAACCAGCGCTCACCATGACCACAGGCAACTGTTTATCCGTTCTTGGTAAATGGAGGTTCGCGATGATTTTGCGATTTTGGTAAGGCACTTCAATTTGCTTGATGGTGTACTTAGTTTTTTCTGCGCCGTCAGAATACGCTTTGTTTGCCAGTACTTGAGCCTGCGATGCCAAGTTATCATTTTTTAAATGTGGGTAGCCTGCAATACTAAAACACAAAGAAGCAGTGAAGAGTTCATCCGCTGCCTCTTCTCCTTGCATTTCATTTGCTCGCTTCTGATGATCCATACCAAGCTTGATCCACTCAAATGTCCAGTTACCACTGTGATAACCCATTACAGTGTCTAACCAATCATCATTGGTTCGCGAGTGAGATGATGAAGCAATTTTGGACAGTACGCCTTCCATTTCGATCGGAGACAATCCTTGCCAAGCCCATTGCAAGCGACGCAAATGACGATACCAAGCACGATCACCCTGCGCTTCTCGTTCATCAAGTATTTTTTTACTGGTCGGCATGTACTGGGTAAGCGCGGAGGTTTCTTTTGCTTGCTTATGTTTCACGAACAAAGTTTCGGAAAGATTTTTACTGACGTCTTCAGACATAGGAAGAACCCTAGGCTATTAGCATGATTTAATATCATAATAAAAAAAATGCCCCTATAAAGGGGCATTTCTCAATATTCTTTAACCGCGCTTATTTTTGCTTGCGGTTTACTGGCTCAGCATACTGGATTGACATATCCCAAGGCTGCTCGATCCAAGTGTCTTGAGCAATATCTACAACGTAATCATCCAGCAGCTCTTTGCCTGATGGTTTCGCACACACAGCGATCATTTTCGCTTTTGGATACATCTCACGTAGTTTGCGCGCTGTATCACCACTGTCTACTAGGTCTTCAACGATTAGGTAACCTTCGCCATCACCTTCAGGTGCTTTTAGTACCGTCATATCGCGCTGATGATCATGGTCGTAGCTTGAAATACAGATTGTATCAACGTAACGAATACCCAGTTCACGAGCTAAAATAGCGCCAGGAACCAAACCGCCGCGGCTTACCGCCCAAATTCCTTTCCATTGCTCAGCTGGCATTTGTTTCTCAGCCAGTTCACGGCAGTAAGTCTGCATTGCATCCCAAGTGATAATGAATTTTTTACTCATTGTAATAACCTAATAATTTGAAAATATGCATCCTCAAAATCTAGCGAAGTCACTCAAAAGCGGAATGCTCACTAACTTCTCCAAAATGTTTGGAGACGAGGATTTCAAGCTGCGCAAACGATTATTCTACCGAAACACACCGCTAATACCAACGGTGATATCAAAATTCTCTGCCTATTCCGCAGAAAAACCGTCTTCTGTGAACAACGTAAAAAAGAAAAAGCCAGCGTGAATAAATCCACACTGGCTTTTTGCTCGAGAAATTAACCGACGAGGTATTTAACGATGAAGATGGCTGACATCACCCATACACTCATCGACACTTCACGGCCCTTACCGCTGAATAACTTGATCGCCGCGTATGCGATAAAGCCTAACGTGATACCTTCTGCAATCGAGAATGTTAGCGGCATAACTAAACAAGTCACAACAACTGGGGACGCTTCAGTTAGGTCACGCCAATCAATGCTTACTAGCCCAGACAGCATCAAGATCGCCACATAGAATAGCGCACCTGACGTTGCATAAGCAGGGATCATACCCGCAAGTGGTGAGAACAATAGAGCAAGTAGGAAGAGTACACCAACAACCACGGCTGTTAGACCAGTACGCCCACCCGCAGCTACACCAGAAACGCTTTCAATATAAGATGTCGTGTTGGAGGTACCAAGTAATGCACCTACTGACGTTGCTGTTGAGTCTGCAAGTAACGCTTTGTTTAAACGAGGGATGTTGCCATTCTCATCAGTTAGACCAGCTTTTTGAGAAACGCCAACGAGCGTACCTGCGGTGTCAAATAAATCGACAAATAGGAAAGCAAATACGACGGAAATCATGCCTACTTCAAACAAACCAGAGAAATCCAGTTGCATGAAAGTTGGCGCAATGCTTGGTGGCGTTGACATAATACCGCCCCACTGCACATCACCAAATAGAAGACCAAGCGCTGTAACGC
Source organism: Vibrio sp. Vb1729 (assembly GCF_033338655.1). Lineage (NCBI taxonomy): Bacteria > Pseudomonadati > Pseudomonadota > Gammaproteobacteria > Vibrionales > Vibrionaceae > Vibrio > Vibrio sp. Vb1729. Next base: position 65,236 of record NZ_JAWOTB010000012.1, read on the forward strand.
CAAGAATGGCGATCATCACCGCACCTTTCACACCACGGTGAACCAGTGCAATCGTAAGAAAGAAGCCAATCGCGGCCAATACAGATGGCAATGATGTGATCTCTCCCATAGAAACTAATGTCGCTGGGTTATCAACGACGATACCTGCATTTTTTAATGCGATAAACGCTAAGAAAAGACCAATACCAGCTGAAATACCTGTTCGTAGAGAATGCGGGATCGAGTTAATAATCCACTCACGGATCTTAAATACGCTTAAAAGAATGAACAGAAGGCCAGAAACAAATACAGCCGCCAACGCAACTTGCCACGTATAACCCATTCCCAATACAACAGAGTAAGTAAAAAATGCGTTCAGGCCCATTCCTGGTGCCTGTGCGATTGGGTAATTGGCAACAAATCCCATGATAAAACAGCCGATTGCGGCAGCAAGACAAGTCGCGACAAAAATGGCGCCACGGTCCATACCGGTATCCGACAGGATCGCTGGGTTTACAAAAATAATGTAAGCCATAGTTAGGAAGGTCGTAACACCTGCAATGATCTCAGTGCGCACATTTGTGCCATTTTCACTGAGTTTAAAAAGCCTCTCGAGCATGATCGAATCCTGTAAAGGTAAAAAGTAAACGGTTGCGTAATCGATTGGCGGGAATTATAAAGTTATCAAATAGCAAATTCTAGATAGAATCTTCACTCTAATGCGTTTTTTTTCTTTGGATATGAAACACATTCTCTAATCTATCATAGCAAGCAAAGAAATATATTCTTATAAAACAATAGGTAACCCAGATAACACAGTTCTCTAAAAGAGAATAAAAACTGAGCAATGTACTAAACTTTCAGATGAAAAAGGCCCATTTTAAACATGGTATCTAACAGATTTGATGGAAAAGTCGATAAAACCGAAGAATGGGGAATAGAAGAAGGCTTTGATGGCAATAAGTGAGTCAGGAAGAGAAAATAGAGATAAAAAAACGCCACCCAATTTGGGTGGCGGTGAATCATGTCAGCACTATCACTGAAAAAAAATTCCAATTTATAGGGGTGAACAAACTGTTCGAGTCACATGCGTTGACTTCACTTAGTAGCCAAAGCTTGTTGGGTATACAAAGTTACCGGTGTAAACAGACTTGCTATTCCAGAACATTGTACTTGGTAAACCTTTCATAACTATCACCTTTTAAATCAATTAAACATTCGTTGATTTCTCGGTTCCTTGGAGGCGATAAAACGGACTCATCCTTTGAGCATTTCATTCTTCTCTCAGAAGCTGGTTACAAATATACCACCAAGAAATTTAATTACAAGCATTTTAGTGATTGGAATCACAAAAAATGCACAAATTGACCTTTATCAAAGTTTATGTGTAATTAAATTACAATTTTATGAATTAAAAAATAAAGCCACTTTCAGAATATATGATAGAGAACACATAGTGCTTGTTATTGTATTCACAAACTGTGACAGTTCTGAGAGAAATCCTTGTGATCGCGACTACTCGTACTCTTTATCTGGTGGTATGCTAACGGCAATTTGAAGGCCAAATCGTATAGCATTTAATGCTACCTTGATAATATTTTTACGGTATATATTTGGCAAAGCACATCAAAAGGAGTCATCCGTGTCTGAGTTCCATTCTGAGATCAGTACCTTATCACCTGCTCCACTTTGGCAGTTTTTCGATAAGATTTGTTCTATCCCTCATCCATCGAAACATGAAGAAGCATTAGCACAGTACATTATCAACTGGGCAACAGAGCAAGGCTTTGACGTTCGCCGTGATCCAACCGGTAACGTGTTCATCAAAAAGCCCGCGACACCAGGAATGGAAAATAAGAAGGCTGTTGTACTTCAAGCACACATCGACATGGTGCCGCAGAAAAACGAAGACACTGAACACGACTTCACCAAAGATCCAATCCAACCTTACATCAATGGCGAATGGGTAACTGCGAAAGGCACGACGCTTGGTGCAGATAACGGTATTGGTATGGCTTCTTGCCTTGCTGTATTGGCATCTAAAGATATTAAGCACGGTCCACTCGAAGTTCTGCTGACGATTGATGAAGAAGCAGGCATGACTGGCGCATTTGGCCTTGAAGCTGGTTGGTTAGAGGGTGAGATTCTTCTAAATACAGACTCTGAACAAGAAGGCGAAGTCTACATGGGTTGTGCAGGTGGCGTTGATGGCACCATGACTTTCGATATTTCTCGAGAATCAACGCCTGCAGGTTTTGTAACACGCCAACTGACGCTGAAAGGCCTAAAAGGTGGTCACTCAGGTTGTGACATTCACACAGGTCGCGGTAATGCCAACAAATTACTTGGTCGTTTCCTTGCCGGTCATGCTCAAGAGCTTGATTTACGTTTAGTCGAATTCCGTGGTGGTAGCTTACGTAATGCAATCCCTCGCGAAGCGTTTGTTACTGTCGCGCTTCCTGTCGAAAACCAAGACAAGCTTGCTGAGCTGTTCAACCACTACACTGAGCTGCTTAAAACTGAATTGGGTAAAATCGAAACAGGTATCGTAACCTTTAATGAAGTGATCACGACTGACGCGCAAGTATTTTCAATCGCCGATCAGCAACGATTCATTGCGGCACTTAACGCTTGTCCAAACGGCGTAATCCGTATGAGTGATGAGGTGGAAGGCGTTGTTGAAACTTCTCTAAACGTTGGTGTGATCAGCACAGAAGAAAATAAAGTCACCGTGCTTTGCTTGATTCGTTCTCTCATTGACTCTGGCCGTAGCCAAGTGGAAAGCATGCTGCGCTCGATTACTGAGCTAGCAGGCGCACAAATTCAGTTCTCAGGCGCTTACCCTGGCTGGAAGCCAGATGCAGATTCCGAGATCATGGCAATTTTCCGTGATATGTATGAAGGCATTTACGGTCATAAGCCGAACATCATGGTCATCCATGCTGGTCTTGAGTGTGGCCTATTTAAAGAACCATACCCACACATGGATATGGTTTCTTTCGGTCCAACAATAAAATTCCCTCACTCTCCAGATGAGAAAGTGAAGATTGATACTGTTCAGTTGTACTGGGAACAGATGGTCGCGCTTTTAGAAGCGATTCCAGAGAAAGCATAATTCAATCACGAAAAACGACAAAGGGTGCCATACGTTATATATAGTAACTTAAAGGGTGTATATTGTGTATTAAGGCAGAGAAATCTGCCTTTTTATTGCACAATCTAAATTATAGGAATACAGTAAATTATATGTATACTGTGTATGGAAAAAGCATAATTTGTCATCAGTAAAAGTCAGAGCGACGATTGTAGAAGACAATACGGGCATCAAAAGCCAACTGTCTATCTTGGTAACAGAGCAAGGAGAGTTAAGTACAGTCACAGACTACCTACTCAAGCTAGAAGCGGACGGGGTGAGTAACTCTGTCATGGATGGATTTATTCAAGCTGTATCCTTGTTGCTGGATTATATGGAAGCAAATAGAGGATTGTTTGACGATCCGGAGTTGCTCTTTCAGACCTTTTCTAAGCGGCTATACACAGGAACGATTGGTGAAGATGGACTTGACCCATCAAGTTTGTATTGGGTGCCAAGTTCAACCAGTAACGTGAATAAGCACATTCACCGACTGACGGCATTCACTGATTGGCTGTCAGACAAGCAAGGCTCGGCACCTATGAATCCTTTGCGCGATGCCACACCTCATGAGCAGCGATTAAATTACGCTGCATGGTATAGAAAAAACCAAAATGATTTCCTCGGCCATATCGAAGATAAAACCGTCAATAAAACCATCCGTAAGGCGCGAACCATTAAGGGACGCATACCACTCACCAAAACCGAAGATGATGCTATCGCCTTTCCTGAAAAGCATTGGGAAGACTTTTATATAAATGGCATTGGTGGCGCGAGCGACCCACGAGTGGCTCTCAGGGATAAGTTAATACTCATGCTTATGCACGGTGGCGGGCTACGCGAAAGTGAGGCTTTAACGCTCTGGGTCACAGATGTGTTTGAAGCCCCCTATAAACCGGATAGCGCTATCGTTCGAATTTACGATGAAATCGACGGTAAAGCGCCAAGTGATCTTGAAGTGCGTTCTAAAAATCAGAATAGAGAAACATACTTAAAAGAAAAGTATGCGCGTATCCCTCGAATACGAATGAAAGGTACTGCTCATCTTGGTAGGAAATGGCGTTTGCCTGACCATAAAGATAAGTACATACAGGTTCAATGGTTTCCCACCGACTATGGCAGAGTGTTTATGTCACTGTGGAAAACCTATCAAAAGTACCGTGCTAGCATCGAATGCCATCACCCTTATGCGTTTATTGCGTTTCATCACAGCGCGTTAGGCAATCCTTACACCATAAACGCTTTCCATGATAACTACGCCAACGGCTTAAAGCGCATTGGTTTAGAGCCGAGCAAGGCAGAAGGCTTAGATCCACATGGGCACCGACATAATTACGGCAGACGGTTAGAGCGTTCAGGTCTGAACCCTTTGGTGATTCGCCGCTGTATGCACCACAAGTCTTTGGACTCACAAATCCCCTACACAGGAAAAGGTCAGCAGGAAATCTCTGACGAACTGACCCAAGCGACGTTGCAACTGGCAAACCCTGAATCCAAAGTCAAAGCGCTCGACTGGAAAACTCTGATTGAGAATGGTTTTGATGACGTCGACCCGCAGGGCTACTTCACTGGCAAGCATCCAAAATTGAGAGGTAAATAATGTCGAGTAGAGGCAAAAAACATGACGGACGCGCATCGGATTTAACCTTCTCTTGGATGTTGACCACACTTGGTGCCGAATGGCAACAATGGCAGGAACTGGCGGCTGAGTGGATGGCATCACAAACATCTGGTGTCGATGACAAGCGGAAGGCGTTAAGCCGCTTCTTTGAGTCTTATATTGCTGAATATGCACCCTATGCCATCGGCAATATAGATTTGTTTTTTAAGGGCTACCATGGACATAAGTGCTCTAGCGAAGAGTTGGAAAAACTGGTTAAAAAAACGCAAAACAGCCCCGCTTTCATCTATAAAGGCGTGAACTATCCTTATGAATTCATCGACTTTGTTATTGAAAAAGTGTTCTCCGAAGAAGATGATAATGGCAACCTTACTTTCTTAGTTCAAAACCCGCTCAATAAAATTAAAGTACAATTTAATACTGCGGAAACCGTACGTAACCCTTTGCCGTATCGCTATATTCAGGACTTGCGCCAAATCCTTTGTCCGTTACCTGATAAAACCGAACTTGCGGTCATTGAGAAAAATCTCAAGGACGATGATTCCTTTCTCTCAGCTTATTACTATCGCCATTTTAAGCACTGGACTTGGGCGCAGCATCAGACAGGACATGGTTCTCTAGGCGGTGACTGGTTTGAAGTCGAGCCTGAACTGATTGATAAATCCGACCCTGACTGTGTGTGGCGTAGCAAAGAGGTTTTACGCAAACCCAAGGGAGACAAAGCAGCAGTGCCTACCGTTATTCACCAAATCTGGTCGCCTGTAAAAGCGATGGTGATTTTTATGAAGCTCCATCTCCCTCTACGTACCTATCAGGTACGTATGCTAGACAGTGGAGAGGCCGATACGTGGCGATACGAAAATGGTCAATGGGTAGTGAATACCCAACATGATTTTGTTCTTGGAAGTGAAAAGCGCCCTTTTGGGAAAGGTGTTTTCCGCCGCATACATGACACCATGACAGGGCTGTATTCAACAGGGTTGTATATCAACACCAACAAGACCGCTGACCAGAACAAAGATGAACTGGAACGTGGTTACATCATCCCTTGGCAGAACGAAGAGATGCTGTACTGGCTGGAAAAACTGCGTAACTGGCAAGAAAAATACAACCCGATTGTAAAGCCTACCGACTGCACTGCATTATTGAAAAAGCACACTGTCAATAAAAAATCGGACAAACAACTAGAGAGCATGGGTGAAATTGCTTTTTTGTTTCGTGATGCTTCAGCAAAGGGTGAGGATAAGCACAAACCTATCAGTGCCACCGCAACAGCTCCTTTTTGGTATCAACTTCTCCTTGAGTTAGAAAACCAACTTGCAGAGCAAGGTAATACACTTGAAAATGGCAAACGTTTAAAACTGGTTGTGGATTACCCGGAAGGTAAGAGTAAAGGGGATATGAGTGCCACACTCTTTCCTTTGCACAGTTTGCGTGTCTCACTCATCACGGCTTATACGATGGATTCACAACTGCCATTGCCCGTGATTTCTAAGCTATTGGCAGGGCATACGCGCCTGTTGATGACTATCTACTATAACAAAATCACCCCATCGGTGATGGCAGAAAAAATGGATGAAGCGCATGGAGAGCTAGACGAAAAATCCAAGCAATCGGTACGCAATTTCCTCAAAGATGCCTCGATGGAGCAAATACAATGCAAGATGGTGTATCACAACGATGATAGCATTCAGGCGGCGCTGGTTAACCGTAACCCGATAGGTTGGGAGGAGCGCTCGTGTGGGGTGTGTCTGGTTGGTGGCAACACCGTTAAATCAAATGAAGCCAGTACTCTTGGAGGTTGTTGGAACGGTGGCGAGTTGATAAGAGATGCCAAATCTGCCACACATCGCATTTATTCTAGCGTACCTCACGGCCCTGAAAACTGCTCTCGCTGCCGCTGGTTTATTACCGAAGCACGTTACCTTCCTGCACTCAATGCCTGCTTCAATCAACTGAGCTACAAAGCGCATCAGGCCGCGAGCCTATCTGTTGAGATTGAAGGTAAACTGGAAGCTCTCAAAGACGAACAGTTCTTTTGTGAGGAGCAAGGCAAGTTGTTTATCAAGTACGATGAACTGCAAGCCCTACAGCGCCGCTATGAAAAACAGCAAGTCGAAGCTGATGAATACGCCAAAGACTGGATTGCGTGCTTTGAGCTTATCAATAAAGTAATTCGTGTCGAAGAAACCAGAAATGAAGATGACGCCAAAGATAAGCTGATTGCGGTTGGCTCTGAGCAAGATGTAAGTCATGCCCTGAGGTTTATCGAAACCGACTCAGAGTTACTGCACTTATCACTGCTGTGTGATAACGCGGAGTTTTACCCTGACTTACAGGACGAGCTGCGTAAAACCCCCGCGATAGAAAAGCGCTCTCGTCAACTTAGCCGTGTGCTGATGAAAAAAGGCTTTGAGCCGATTTTTATGGAAATGGACGACAAACAGCAACTCATCGCTGCCAATGCCATGTTGCGTCAAATGGCGAAAATTGCTGACCCTGATGACAAACTTGAAGGCTACCGCAAGGTGGCGAACTACATCGAAGCGGGAGAATACCTGAACGATAACAAACTGTTATCTCAGGGTATTCATGCATTGACTGATAAAACCATTCACCTAGATGGCATCGCACTACCGAACTTATTGGAGGGCTAATGGAACTCGATATTGATGTTATTCTGGCTGACTTAAAAGAAGGCAAGCTGCCTCGCACGCAGCACAACCTCGATAAGCTCAACGACACACTGAAAGCCTATGCGGAATCAGGTCAGCGTGACTTCTCCATCACGCAAATTGGACGGGTGTCAGCCGAAAATGGCGGATTGGCGTATGAGGCTTTGCGTGCCACCCGTAACAAGCACTACCGAACACTCATCGAAGCATGGGCAGCGAAGTGCAATACCAATACCAAAAAACCGCTATCCAACACCTCACGCTCTAAATCAATCCCTGCGGACAATAAACTGTTAGAGCGCATCCCAGACCCTGCGGTTCGCGCCTTGTTCGGTCAAATCATTGCCGAACGTAACCGCTACCGCAAAGAGGTCAATTTACTCAAGCAACACGCCAATATTACCATCGACAAACGCCCTGTACGCCAGTTTGATACCACCGCAGAAGTGAGCGTGGAAGTGCTGCCATCTCTATCAGGCGCACTCACCGAATCAGAGAAAAAAGCCTTAGCGTATGCCATTTCTGATGAATGTATGGAAAAAAACGACTGGCAATATACTCAGGCGGGGCAAGTAAAAGACATGGAATACAACAGCGAAGTATTCCCTAGGGGCTTTGTCACAGGGCTGCGCAAGCTACTGGGTGAGGTAGATGACTAATGGCAAGTGGGCAGCCGAAATGAACTCACTTAGTTAGTTCATTTCGGCTTGTATCTCAGGCTCAAGAAGCAAAGTCTCTCGCTGAATTTCACGGTCTTGAAATCGTTGTCCCCCCCACTTCGAATTTGGCTTTCGCACTCAAATCCATCAAAAAAACATTGAGTACAAGGGCGTTTTTAGTAGTCTGGTGGCAACAATAAAGTCCGAACATGCAATTACATAACAAGCAATTTAAGCAGCCCCCTCAACGTGTGGCATTTTTACTATGCGTTGGTTTTAGTGTTTAAGGTGGTATGTTGCAACTTCGGTATTGCGTTGCTCACACCTTAACAGGGTGTTAGTTTGCATATTTCAGTGTGGTGAGAGAGAAAATATTATGTATGACACAGACCCTCATTATTGTGTTAGCCAAAAGTTTAGCGACATAATTTTAGAAGAGTTCATTGAGCCAAACAGTCGAGACTTATCTAAACATCGCATTTCACAAATAAGTCTAAAAGGGGATAAACGACTTTACAATATCTCTCTATTAACATGCGACGGCTTTACATCTGATGCTGCTTTTGATTTACAGCAGTCACAAGGTGAGCAAGTTGAGTTTAGCCAAACTTTCAACTTTGAGGTGCGAGAAATAATCATTAGCTGTATTGGCCTTGACGAAGAGATATCGATCTCAACTGCTGAGTGTGGGGAAGATTTTATTACTTCACAATTCAGTACAGAGCAGTTTATCTCGTTGTTAAGGTTTGGATTCAATCTAGTATTCTCCAAACTACAAGAAAGTAATTCAGAAGTAATACGGGCCCGCTCAAGTTGGTATGGCGATGAACATCCGTCTTCGCCAGGTGGGTTTGCTTTTTTTATTCCCAGAAAAAAAGAAGAAAATTAAGCGATAAATAAACCCCTTGGGTACAGCTGAGAACAAACTAACAAACTTCTCAAGAGGGATTCGCAACGCGGCGTTATGTGCTTGGAGGAAATAATATGCAAAAGAAGCAAATTGCAAAATAGATATTATTTTTCCTTGGTATTGGAATTGTTATAGCTGTTGGCTTTGATCAGCTGTTCTTTCGAGGAAAGCTTATAGAGACTCATCACGGCGTGGTTCTATCTTCGTGGGATAACACTAATGCTCCTGATAAAAGCCGAAGCATCCACATTTATAGAGCAGCCGTAAAGTTAGAGCATGGGGAGGTTGTTCAGGTTATTTGCAAGTCGATCTGTATTGAGGGCAAGGTGGTTATTGTTGAACAGTACAAGCCATTGTTTGGCAGCTACAGCAACTATTACAGTTCATTATTGGCTCCGTAAAAATGTAACTACACGCATAACAAACGTCTAAGGCTTCAAGATACTTTTTCTAATCCAAGTCTCGCACATTAGAACCCATACTCTAACGTGCTTTTGTCCAGAGGTGTGCCAGCGCCGATCACGGCAAACACACCTTTGCCCCAAAGTGAGCCAGAAGTGGCTTTACCGAAACCAAATTTTTGTAGTGAGAAAGAGTCTTCCATGTAGGCGTTAAATCCACAATGCAAGATCTGACACCGCATATTCGACTTCACCTAAGAAATCACGGGCTCGGCCGCAAGGCTTTCAGCCCTCTTGACATCACCCCAGAACCTACTTTACGATTAAGGTTGTTGGCCCCCGACTCAGCCTTTTAGGTCGTTAGCAGTTGGTGTGTGTTAGCACTGGTGCGAACGACCTGTCTCTCGCTTACTCCCCTGTGGAGGCCCGTTGAAGGGCAAGGCAAACTGCGACATGCTTTAGGCATGTGTAAGACCTCCGAAGTGTACTAATGCGTCTCGCGTTAGGTATTTCATAGCTTATTTCCCAACGAAACTAAGCTGACGCTAGGATGAATCGAGCGAGCATCTCATAGCAATTCAGCGACTGTTTCGATGGAGATCCCTATGAAACCACTACATACTAGTACTCCCCAAAAACCAACCCGCAAGGGTAATCTACGTCGCCCTCAGCAACAGCTCCGTGAGTTGGCCCTGACCGAAGCCGATGGCTTTGCCGATCTAATGGCCCTTGTCCGCCACTTTAGTGAAACCCAACTGGGCACCCCACTCAATGACGGCAAGTGCCGAGAGAAAACAGCCGCCTTACTCGGCTACCCTAAACACAGCCTGTTCCGAAAGGACTACAAGGCCAAGCACGCCCTGCGAGCGGCCATCGACAAGCTGAAGCTGGAGGAGCTGCGCCTCACACTGGACGAGACCCACCGGAATAACAAAAGCATGTATCAGGTGCTAATCATCCGACCGAATAACCATATCAATGATCAGCTCTGTGAGGTCTATTTGGAGTGGACCAAGCGACTGCGTGAGGCCATGGGGCGCCGTGACATACAGGCCGATGCCGAGGCTATGGCTGACTACCTGAGCCAACTTTGTGGGGTTACACCCCGGGTACGGATCACCGAGACCCAGCGCTTTGAGCAGTGCAATCCTGAACAGTTGGCGATGGATCACATCCGCCGCCATGGCTTGTTCCTGTCACCCCGCAATCAGGGGGAAGAGAGGCTGGAGCATAACTCAGAGACCGACTATAAGGTTGCCATTAGCCCCAGTGCGGTCTTCCTCCACCAGTCCGATGCTTTTTTCGGGCGCTGGCGCGACGAGCACAATAAGACGTGGAAACTGCGTATCCATGCCACACTCGACAATGTCCTTACCCTTTCGACGCTGCAAATTGCCCTGAATCAGATCCACCTGCTGTGCCCAGCGCTGGAGCAGTGCTACCTCTTACCCGAGCAACTCCCGGAGATGTTGACACGATTTCTTGAAGGCGAGCCGAAATCCCTTACGCTGCACTATACAGTCCCCGAGCACGGCCAAGCGCCCAATCCGGTCGTGCTGGATATTGGCAGTGAAGTCATGAGTTTCTCCAATAACTTCAAAGGCGGTGTTTGGGGCAATGTGAATATCGAACCGCAACCTTTACCCGTGAATACAGGCCACCCGCTGTGGGAGGAGGCCCACATACAGCCAGATTACCCTATTCTGGATTAAACCAAAGGGCTGATCCACACTGACTTAGCCCCTACGTTTTGGGATTCTAAACAGTTGTGTCCCAGGCTCATTCATGGCGGAGTCGCCACTTGTGCCAGCAACAGTGGTCATGTGATATTAGCAGCACCATACTATTTGCTGGGGAAATACCGAGGCGGCATGACCGCCTCGGCCTTTTCCTTAGTCAGTGGGCGCACGCCAGCAACAATTCCAAGTAGGGATATAGCTGCGCGAGCATCTCTGGCAGTGTCACGATAAGCAGGGCGGCATTGCTGTTTGGGGGTTGTGTCATTACGGCGACCTCACGTTGATTTTAAAAAAACGCACTGGACGGAATTGTCCTTAAAGTGCTGAATCTCATGACGGTTCACGTTGACTCAATTTTATGAGTTGGCTTTGCCTTGTTCAATCTTTCGGTATGCGTGAAGTACCGTAGTATGATCGCGAATTACTAGAGTTTTTTCCTTCTACCCCAATCTCTACTTATCTGAAGTAGACGCTTTTGGGCGCAATCCCTAACTCGCTTCTGTCCATAGCCGTTTCAGCTCTTCCTGACCCCTACTAAACGTGACTGCCAAACTTCATGTTGACCAACAACATTGAAAGGAGGTCATCATGAGAAAGCTATCTTCTGGAAAATGCAGCGGCGTTAAAAGACCATTTAAGCTTGAAGAGATCTGGCGAATCAGAACTAGGCTGGAGATTGAAAACGATCTGATGCAACTTGCACTACTGAACCTAGCGATAGATAGCAAGTTAAGAGCGAGTGATTTGCTAAAGCTACATGTTTACGATGTTTCTTCGCAAGGAGTTATCTATGAGAGGGTTCAGTGCATCCAGCAAAAAACGGGCACCGATGTCCACTATGAGATTACTCCGAGAACGCAGCAAAGTATTAGCAGGTGGGTTTTTGCAGCATCCCTAGAGGCAAGCAGTTTTCTATTCCCGAGCAGCCGACGATCTGGGCAACCTATCAGCTACTCATTCTATCGATCTATTATCAGAAACTGGGCTGAAAAACTGGGATTGAATGCTGACTATTACGGCACTCATTCCATGCGCCGTACTAAAGCCACTTTAATCTATGCCAGAACGAAAAACATAAGGGCCGTACAGATCTTACTTGGACATTCGAAGCTAGATAACACAATTCGATACCTTGGCGTTGAGCTAGAAGACGCTCTGAGGCTATCTGAGAAAACAGACTGCTGACAGGCAGGATCTGTTACAGGCTTTTCTTCTGAAAAGCCTGTGCCCCATTATAAGACAGAGTAAATACTCATTCATATCCTGTTTATTGGGTTTTGCCTTACTAAAAGTAATCCATTCTTCTAATGCTATTCGTTGTTAATCCTCGTGTTGTATTGCGGGGGGCTCTTAAGTTGTCAACATCGTACACAGAACCACCATGTTGTATTTATTCAACATGGTGCATTTAGAAAGAACGTCTTCCCCCAACGGTATCCTTAAACCTTGCTCGAGGAGCTTTGCCATCCATCGTCCATTTAAGGTTCGCAGGTATAAATTGACTTGAATCGGGAGTTTGCCAACTTGCTTCACCGTTTTTTCTGGCGTCCAATTGATGGTTGGTACGTTATCTTCAATCGCAATGGACAAAATATTGAGTTCATCGAGAGCAGCCATAAGGTTCTGACACAAGAGGATTTTGAGCGGTTTTTAGAACAGATTGAGTCGTGTGAATAAGAAAAGGCGTCATCGTGACGCCTTTTAGCTTTTACTCTTTGAAGCAGGGAAGTCCCTGCAGAGCACGCCAATCTTTCACTATTTTTGCTATTCCTTCAGGAGTATCTTCACCTGGGTTCTCTGGGTAGTAAATTAAGTCTGAACCTGCAGGATGCTCCGTAATTGATATGAAGTGTTCAAGCAACTTATCTTGATAATCATCACTACCCTTTGATTCAATTATCTCATCTAGTAAATTTATAAACTCAGCTTCAGTATAAGCACTCAATGTGTTTTTTAATTCCATAGTTAACTCTTGTGTATATCAATATGGTTACGGGGGGTGTTTACTCTTAAGTTGTCAACATCGTATACAGAACCGCCATGTTGTATTTCTTCAACATGGTGCAGTTCGAAAGAACGTCTTCCCCCGACGGTATCCTTAAACCTTGCTCGAGGAGCTTTGCCATCCATCATCCGTTTAAGGTTCGCAGGTATAAATTGACTTGAATCGGGAGTAGTTTGCCAACTTGCTTCACCGTTTTCTTCTGGCGTCCAATTGATGGTTGGTCCGTTATCTTCAATCGCAATGGACAAAATGTTGTATTCACCGAGAGCAGCTATAAGGTTCTGACAGAAGAGGACTTTGATCGGTTTTTAGAACCGGTTGAGAAATGGGAATGAGAAAAGGCGTCCTTGTAACGCCTTATGTTTATAAGCAAAGTAAAGCTTATATTAAGCATCATCTTGAGCGTATTTGATGACTCGCTCGACAGTGATCTCGGGAACATCTTCAAATAACTCTTGCAGTATAAATACCTCTAAAAAGTAGTCATACCCTTCCGGTGAGCTTCCATCCTCTGGCTCTGCGCAAAGTAAAATATGGGATTCAGGATTCCATGCACTGTCAATGTAAATGGTCAAATCAGGATCCAAGCTTGCAACATCAAGCATTAACTCTCTTAATTTCATTTTTATTTCCCCCATATCGAGTAGCCCCCCTTGTTATCTGGATGAAGTACTTTCCACTCTTCACTACCAATTGTGTGTTGTTCTCTTGGGACTAAAACCATGCTGCCTTTTTCTCTTTCATGATGCCATGTCCAACCTTTTGGAGGTCGTCTAGGAGCTAAGCCTGTAGCTGTTCTCTCTAGTTTTATATTCAAGGATTCCATCTGAGATGCAAATTCTGGATCTGTTTCCATCATCTTCAAGAGGTTCTCATTAGCTTCTTGAAAGTGACGAGCTCTCGAAACACCAGGATATGAATTCGGTGACAAAAACGTTTTAAATCCTGATGAGTAAGCATTTTCACTATATACAATATAAAGAGGAACGATACCTGAGCTTTCAGGGAATACCAAGATCGCATCACGCCAGTCTTTCTCTTCTGGAGCAGGCGTAACGGTGACGTTCGCATCGCTACCCGAGTGGATTGGCGTGACCAGTATATCGTCTTTTTCAAACCCATCACTATGATCGGGGGTAGTTTGCCAACTTGCTTCATCGTTTTCTTCTGGCGTCCAATAGATGGTTGGTCCGTTCTCTTCAATAGCAACGGACAACTGACCACTGTTCCCCTGTTTCACATATTTGATGGGGATTCGTGTGTCGTCTACATGATACCCCTGTACGTGCGGATAAAACTCGCCATCTTGGGGCTCGGTAATGTGGACACGAACGCGGCTTTGTACCGTGGTCACTTGGCGTAAATCTTGGTCTGTGTATTGGGTGTTATCGCCAAACAAGCTTTGCTGCATGGCAAACAAAGTGCCAATGCCCTCGACCTGCCAGCGGTAGCCCTCAACGATTTTGTCTTTCAATGTGCCGGCCAGTTTATCCAACTGCATAGCCGCGGTTTGGGTTTGCTGCGCTTGCTCTGGGGAACCGGCGACAGCTGCGGAACTGCCCATAGCCATTTGTGCTTGTGTCGCTTGAATGGCGGGTATGA
>NZ_JAWOTB010000013.1:0-72605 GCF_033338655.1 Vibrio sp. Vb1729
CTTTAAAATACAAAACGCCCGATGAAGTACATCGAGCGTTTTAGTTAAAAAGTGTCAACCCATATCAGGACGGGTCATAGTGAAATACGGATTATTTAATCGTCTTCTACGTTAAACAAGTTTTCCATATTCAAACCTTGTTTGATTAGGACTTCACGAAGACGACGTAAACCTTCCACTTGTATTTGACGTACTCGCTCACGTGTCAGACCAATCTCTCGACCAACTTCTTCCAGCGTCGAAGGCTCGTAGCCTAGTAGGCCGAAGCGACGTGCAAGCACTTCTTTCTGTTTCGGATTCAACTCTTCTAACCAATGAATCAACGATGATTTGATGTCGTCATCTTGAGTCGAAACTTCTGGATCAGAGTTGTTTGCATCAGGAATAATATCCAGCAGCGCTTTCTCACCGTCACCACCGATTGGCGTGTCGACAGAGCTAATACGCTCATTAAGGCGTAACATTTTGCTTACGTCTTCGACTGGAATATCTAATTGAGCAGCAATTTCTTCTGCGGTCGGTTCGTGATCGAGCTTTTGAGAAAGTTCACGCGCAGTACGCAGATAAATGTTCAGCTCTTTCACTACATGGATAGGTAGACGGATCGTGCGAGTTTGGTTCATCAACGCTCGCTCTATCGTTTGTCGGATCCACCACGTTGCGTAAGTAGAGAAACGGAAACCACGTTCTGGGTCGAATTTTTCGACCGCTCGGATCAAGCCGAGGTTACCTTCTTCAATCAGATCAAGTAGTGCTAGACCACGGTTACTGTATCGACGAGAAATCTTAACAACCAAACGTAGGTTACTTTCGATCATACGTTTGCGTGCCGCTTCGTCGCCACGTAGGGCGCGTCTTGCGTAAAGCACTTCTTCTTCGGCAGTAAGTAAAGGTGAGAAGCCAATTTCGCCCAAATACAACTGAGTTGCATCTAAGCTTTTACTGCTCGCGTCAAATTCTTCACGCGCAGTCGCTTTGCTTTCTGTGGATGATGATCTTTCGAGTTCGTTATCAATGGTCTTCACTGACGCATTATCAAATGCAAACTCTTCAACTTTGGTTACTGTGTTGCTGATACTCATAACGCCTCCCCCTGGCGAGTTAGCAAGACATGACAACTCAATATGTCGCTAAATGATGTCGCAAGTTGTTTTTCAAAGTTTTAAGGCAAATAGCGTTTTGGATTCACTGATTTACCTTGATAGCGAATTTCAAAGTGTAGTTTGACCGACTTTGCACCTGAACTACCCATGGTGGCGATTTTTTGTCCGCTTTTTACGCTTTGTCCTTCTGTGACCAGCAGTTTGTCATTATGTGCGTATGCGCTTAAATAATTGTCGTTATGCTTTACTATAATTAAGTTGCCATAACCTCGTAGCGCATTGCCTGAATAAACGACTGTGCCGGCTGCGGTTGAAACGATAGGTTGACCACGCTGTCCTGCGATGTCGATACCTTTATTTCCCTGTTCTCCCGCCGAAAAGTTCTTGATTACTCTCCCTTTTGTTGGCCACAACCACTTTGAGACTTTATCACTCTTTTCTGTGGTAGTTGGCGCTTTTTGCTTCACTTTTTGGTTATCTTTTGAACCAACATACTCCTTTGTTTTCGATTGTTCAACCTTCTTTGGAGGCTGTTTTTGTACGACTTTAGGCTTAGTCTCTGTAGGTTTTTGACTAGAGTTTTTACTCGAAGGTTTAGGTTTAGAGGCTGTTGATGTTTTCGTCACTGGAGCTGGGGGTGTCGTAACAACAGGAGCTACAACGGGTTCAACTTTTTGACCATATTTAGGGGCGACATATTTCGGAGCCCAAAGTTTTAGCCTCTGTCCTGGGTAGATAGTGTAAGGCTGAGTTAACTCATTGTAACGAACAAGATCATTTACATCTTTATCTGTGACATAAGCTATGAAGTAAAGCGTATCGCCTTTTTTTACCTCATAATAACTCCCTCTGTAACTCCCTCTTTCAAGGCTTGAATAGTCTTTTTTTAGGCTAGAGACAGGTGCAGGGGAATGCGCTGCACAACCAACTAGTCCTGCAGCAAACACAAAGCTAATACCAATATGACGTAGTAACTTATTCACCTATCCCTAACCCTTAAGCTAAATCACCCGCAACCAGAGGTACGAACCGAACCATTTCTACAACGGTAGAGAGATATTCGTCTCCCTTACGCTCTATTTTTAATAACTGTTGCTCCGTATCTCCAACAGGAATGACCATTTTGCCGCCATCTCTTAATTGTGAGAGAAGAGCTTGGGGAATCACTTCAGCGGCAGCGGTAACAATGATAGCATCGAAAGGACCTCGCGCTTCCCAGCCCTGCCACCCATCAGCATGCTTAGTTGAAACATTGTAAATATCCAATTGCTTCAGGCGACGCTTTGCTTCCCATTGCAACGATTTAATTCGCTCAACGGAGTATACATGATCAACAATTTGCGCCAGTACCGCGGTTTGATAACCCGATCCCGTTCCGATTTCCAGAACACGACTCGCCGGCTCTAGCTCAAGCAACTCGGTCATACGCGCAACGATATAAGGCTGAGAAATAGTTTGTCCCTGACCAATTGGTAACGCATTGTTATCATAGGCTTGGTGCATCATCGCTTGAGAAACAAAGCTTTCTCGTGGCAAGCGTTGGATAGCATCCAGAACTCTTTGGTCTTTGATGCCACTGGAGATAAGAAACGCTATCAACCTGTCAGCATGTGGGTTACTCATTACTTCTCTTCCTTTAACCAACTATCCATAGCACGCAGCGACTCGTGAGCGGTGAGATCAACTTGCAGAGGCGTCATTGAAACTCGGCCATGCTCAATTGCATAAAAGTCCGTGCCCTCTCCTGCATCTTGCTCCTTTCCTGGTGGCCCTAACCAATAAATGTCATGGCCTCTCGGATCTTTCTGCTTGATCATATTCTCTGCGTGATGACGTGCACCTAAACGCGTAACTTCAATTTCACCTAAATTCTCTGATGGTAAGTCAGGCACGTTTACGTTCAGTAGACGATTCGTTGGAATCGGCGACGCTAAATGCTGTTGTACAATTTGACGTGCAATTTTAGCGGCGGATTCGAAATGTCGCTTACCCACTAGAGAAAAAGCCACCGACTGAACGCCAAGGAAATGACCTTCCATGGCTGCTGCTACTGTTCCAGAATAAAGAACATCATCACCCAAATTAGCGCCATGGTTGATTCCTGACAGAACAAGATCAGGCAAATCATCTTTCATTAGCTCATTCAGCGCGAAATGCACACAATCCGTGGGCGTGCCTTGCACTGAGTAGATATTTGGGGCAATTTCTGTCACGCGTAATGGTTGTTCTAATGTGAGTGAATTCGAAGCACCTGAACGATTTCGATCAGGTGCGACAATGGTCACTTCAGCGATATCTCTCAACTCATCAGCGAGGGCATGAATCCCTTGAGCATGAACACCATCATCATTGCTGATTAAGACTCTTAAGGGCTTCGGGTTTCGTGAATCCTGTTCCATTAGTATTCTCTTTCTACTTCAACCTCATTAACTAACTCACGAACAATAGAGGTCGCAAAAGATCCCGCATCCAGTGAGAAAGTCAGCGTAATGTTGTTACCTTCAACCGTCCAAGCTAAATCTTTTGGCTTCAGCGCAATATCGCGACGATCGTGGCGCATGCGATTACCACGAATCAGCGCCATGAGGTCAGGCTCTTCGTCTAAAAACGGTTGCTCTAATGCCAGAGCCTCGGCTTGAGTAGGCAGTGCATTATCGCCAGCAAGCGCAGCGGTAATTGCCGCTTCACCTTGTGCAAATTGCACTTGCAAATCAGTGATGTTGTTTGCATCAATCAACTGAGTGCCAGAATTCGTCTGTGCAATGTCACCATCAATGAACTTATCAAACACACAATTCTCTAGACGAGCTGAAACGATGCGGTTGAAAATCCACGAACGAGCCGCTGATAAATACATGCTTCGCTTGTTTTGATTGCGGGTACGAACGTTTTCGCGTCCCCATCGACGTGCTTCTTCAAGGTTGTTGCCATCGTTACCAAAACGCTGACTACCAAAGTAGTTTGGCACGCCAACTTGTTTCACTTTTTCAAGACGTTGCTCTACATCCGCTATATCTGTCACTTCAGACAAAGTAACCACGAACTCGTTTCCTACTAGGTCACCAGGACGCAGTTTTTTATTGTGACGATCTGTTGCAAGGATTTCGATACTTGGGTATTGAGCCAAAAACGCTGAAAAATCTGGCGTTTCACCTTTTGGTAAATGGACACTTAACCACTGTTCCGTCACCGCATGACGGTCTTTAAGACCCGCCCAGCTAACGTCTTTCGACTTAACACCACAGGCTTTTGCTAACTCGTTAGCAACGAAGCTGGTGTTCTCGCCCGTTTTACGGATACGAACCATTAAGTGCTCGCCTTCGCCCGTAAAGGCAAAACCTAAATCTTCGCGAACCTGAAAATGCTCTGGCTGCGCTTTAATTTTTGCCGATGCAACTGGCTTACCCGTTAGGTAAGCCAATGAAGATAAAATGTCTGACATGATGTGTTTCCGCTGATATCACAGCTTAGAGGAGCAAATTGCTAGTTATTGCTTAAACAGAAGTACAACGGCTTCCGTTGCAATGCCTTCTTTGCGTCCAGTAAAACCGAGACGTTCTGTCGTCGTCGCTTTTACGTTAATGTTACTAATGTCGGTTTCTAGGTCTTCGGCTATCGCCGCACACATTGCGTCAATGTGTGGTGCCATTTTAGGCGCTTGTGCCATGATGGTTACATCAGCATTGCCAAGACGGTAGCCTTGCTCTTTAACTCGACGGTAAACGTCTTTCAGTAATTCACGACTGTTTGCGCCTTTCCATTTATCATCCGTATCTGGGAAATGACGACCAATATCGCCGGCAGCAATCGCGCCCAGCAGAGCATCCGTTAACGCATGCAACGCTACATCGCCATCTGAGTGAGCAATCAAACCTTGCTCATAAGGGATTGCTACACCACCAATAATGACTGGGCCTTCACCACCGAATTTATGTACATCGAAACCATGACCAATTCGAATCATTTTCTATCCTTTCTTTATTCGCCGCGCTCACGGCTTAGATAAAACTCGGCTAACGCAAGATCTTCTGGCTGAGTGATTTTTATATTGTTCGCATTCCCTTGAACTAAGGCTGGCTTCTCGCCTAACCATTCCAAAGCCGAGGCTTCATCGGTAATGGTTACACCCTGTTCTAATGCGTCAGCCAGTGCTTGAGTAAGCTGCTGAGTTTTAAACATTTGTGGAGTAAGTGCATGCCACAATGCTTCTCTATCTACCGTATGATCGATATCTTGTACTGCGTTTGCTCGCTTCATTGTATCTCTCACAGGAGATGCGAGAATGCCACCCGTTGAGTGGGCGCAGCAAACATCAATCAAACGGTCAATGTCGGATGTTAATACACATGGCCTCGCAGCGTCGTGGACTAATACCCACTCGCTTTCCAGATGCTCATTGACATAGTTTAGCCCTGATAACACAGAGTCTGCTCTTTCTTTACCACCAGCTACACGAATCACATCTGGGTGCTTAGCAATGGACAATTCTGGGTAATATGGGTCGCCGTCAGTAATGGCAACGACAACCTTAGAAATATTTGGGTGGGAAAGCAGTTTCTCTACGGTATGTTCCAGTACCGCTTTACCTTCGATCAATAAATATTGCTTAGGGCGATCTGCCTTCATTCTGCTACCCACACCCGCAGCTGGCACAATTGCGATATGCGATGAGTTCATATCCAACATTTTAATGGTTTTCCTCACCTATAATGCGGTAAAAAGTCTCGCCATCTTTAACTAAACCGAGCTCATGACGCGCACGTTCTTCAATCGCATCAAGACCTTGCCTTAAGTCATCAATCTCAGCGAACATTTCATTGTTGCGAGCTTGTAGCTTGCTGTTCACTTGTTGCTGAACTTCAATTTCATCTTTTACTGTGTAGTAGTCAGACACTCCGTTTTTACCAAACCATAGAGTGTATTGAAGCAAGCCAAACAGTAGCGTAAGGGCTATAACAAAGATTCGCATATCGCTGCTAACATTCTGTACCGGAAGGAATTAGATAAGGTGACATATATAGCATAAATGCGAGGTTGCCTCTAGGGGAGAAAGGGAGACTCACACGCTCCTTACAAGAAATAAGCAGCAAAATGAAACAAGCTCATAGGAAGCGCTCCTTACCCATGACCAAAGTAAGAGCCAAAAATACAAACCTATAAATACAAAAAACCGCCGTAGCGAGGGTTTCAAAAAGCTATTTAGCGAAACTTTACTCAATAAGAATTAAGCCTGACCTTTAACTTCTTTGAGACCACTTCCTTGAAACATGGAGGAGCGCGCTCACTTAGAGCTTCCGTCATATAAAAAACGCCCCGCAAGTGCGAGGCGTTTTCAAAAGCTTTAATTTAAGCCGTTAACTCAGTTAAGAATTAAGCTTGATCTTTAACTTCTTTAAGACCGCTTCCTTGAAACATGGAGGAGCGCGCTCACTTAGCGCTTCCGTTATATAAAAAAACACCCCGCCAAAGCAGGGTGTTTTAAAAGCTTTAAGTTAAGCTGCTAATTTAGTGAAGAATTAAGCTTGACCTTTAACTTCTTTAAGACCGTTGAAAGGAGCGCGCTCACCTAGAGCTTCCTCGATACGGATTAGCTGGTTGTACTTAGCAACACGGTCAGAACGGCTCATAGAACCAGTTTTGATTTGACCTGCAGCTGTACCTACCGCTAGGTCAGCGATAGTTGCATCTTCAGTTTCGCCAGAACGGTGAGAGATTACTGCTGTGTAACCTGCGTCTTTAGCCATCTTGATTGCAGCTAGAGTCTCAGTTAGAGAACCGATTTGGTTGAACTTGATAAGGATAGAGTTAGCTACGCCTTTCTCGATACCTTCAGCAAGGATCTTAGTGTTAGTAACGAATAGATCGTCACCTACTAGTTGAAGCTTGCCACCTAGTAGTTCAGTTTGGTGCTTGAAGCCATCCCAGTCAGACTCGTCTAGACCGTCTTCGATAGAAACGATTGGGAATTGGTTAGCTAGCTCAGCTAGGTAGTGGTTGAACTCTTCAGAAGTGAAAGTTTTACCTTCGCCTTTCATGTTGTAGATGCCAGCTTCTTTGTCGAAGAACTCAGATGCAGCACAGTCCATAGCTAGAGTAACGTCTTTACCTAGTTCATAACCAGCAGCTGCAACAGCTTCTGCGATAACTTCTAGAGCTTCAGCGTTAGATTTAAGGTTAGGAGCGAAACCACCTTCATCACCAACTGCAGTGCTGTAGCCTTTAGACTTAAGAACTTTAGCTAGGTTGTGGAATACTTCTGCACCGATACGTAGACCTTCTTTAAGAGTCTTAGCGCCAACTGGTTGGATCATGAACTCTTGGATGTCAACGTTGTTGTCTGCGTGCTCGCCACCGTTGATGATGTTCATCATTGGTAGAGGCATAGAGAACTGACCTGCAGTGCCGTTTAGCTCAGCGATGTGCTCGTATAGAGGCATGCCTTTCGCAGCAGCAGCAGCTTTAGCGTTTGCTAGAGAAACAGCTAGGATAGCGTTAGCACCGAATTTAGATTTGTTTTCAGTGCCGTCTAGTTCGATCATTACTGCGTCGATTGCAGCTTGGTCTTTAGCGTCTTTGCCAACTAGAGCTTCAGCGATTGGGCCGTTTACAGCTTCAACTGCTTTAAGAACACCTTTACCTAGGAAACGTGCTTTGTCACCGTCACGTAGCTCAAGAGCTTCGCGAGAACCAGTAGATGCGCCAGATGGAGCTGCCGCCATACCTACGAAACCGCCTTCTAGGTGTACTTCAGCTTCTACAGTTGGGTTACCACGTGAGTCGATGATTTCACGACCTAGAACTTTAACGATCTTAGACATTAATGTTTCCTCTCGTTTCAAATATAAATGTCAATCTTAAAGGGCAGCAGCACAACCTTCGCCGCCGCCCGTATCCTTTTACTTCTCGAATTCGCCGCGTGCGTTTTGGCCCGCAGCCTTAACAAAACCTGCAAACAATGGATGTCCATCGCGAGGAGTCGAGGTGAATTCTGGGTGGAACTGAGCCGCTACAAACCATGGGTGAGCTGGGTTCTCAATCATTTCCACTAACTTCTTGTCCGCAGATAGACCTGATACTTTTAGGCCTGCTTTTTCGATTTGCGGACGAAGCACGTTATTCACTTCGTAACGGTGACGGTGACGTTCATGGATCGTCGCGCTACCGTACAGTTCACGAGCTTTAGTCCCTTTCTCTAGGTGACACAGCTGTGAACCAAGACGCATCGTACCGCCTAGGTCAGACTTTTCAGTACGCTCTTCTACGCTACCTGATTCGTCTACCCACTCTGTGATCAAACCTACCACAGGGTACTTAGTCTCTTTGTTAAATTCTGTTGAATGTGCACCTTCCATACCCGCAACGTTACGCGCGTATTCGATTAGTGCAACTTGCATACCCAAACAAATACCTAGGTAAGGCACGTTATTTTCACGTGCATATTGAGCCGCACGGATCTTGCCTTCAATACCACGATCGCCGAAGCCACCTGGTACTAGGATTGCGTCCAAACCTTCTAGAAGTTCAACGCCTTTTGTTTCGATATCTTGTGAGTCTACATACTTAATTGTGACGCTTAGGCGGTTTTTCAAGCCAGCGTGTTTAAGCGCTTCGTTCACAGATTTGTATGCATCTGGTAATTCAATGTATTTACCAACCATACCGATGGTTACTTCACCAGTAGGATTTGCTTCTTCGTAGATAACCTGTTCCCATTCAGAAAGGTCTGCTTCAGGAGCAGTAATACCAAAGCGAGCACACACAAGGTCATCTAGCCCTTGAGATTTAATCAACTGAGGGATCTTGTAGATAGAATCTACATCCTTCATTGAAATTACTGCTTTTTCTGGAACATTACAGAACAGTGCGATTTTTTTACGCTCATTCGCAGGAATAACGCGATCGCTACGGCAAACTAGGATATCTGGCTGAATACCGATAGATAGAAGTTCTTTTACAGAGTGTTGCGTCGGCTTAGTTTTCACTTCGCCCGCTGCCGCTAGGTAAGGAACAAGTGTTAGGTGCATGAACATTGCGCGCTCACGGCCTAGCTCAACAGCTAGCTGACGAATCGCTTCCATAAATGGTAGTGATTCGATATCACCAACAGTACCGCCAACTTCAACGATAGCCACATCATGGCCTTCAGAACCTGCAATAACGCGATCTTTGATTGCGTTAGTGATATGAGGGATAACTTGAATAGTTGCGCCTAGGTAGTCACCACGACGTTCTTTACGAAGTACGTCGGCATAAACACGACCTGCAGTGAAGTTGTTACGCTTGGTCATCTTGGTACGGATGAAACGCTCGTAGTGACCAAGGTCAAGGTCAGTCTCTGCGCCATCTTCTGTAACGAACACTTCACCGTGCTGAGTAGGGCTCATTGTGCCCGGGTCAACGTTGATGTAAGGGTCAAGCTTCATCATAGTCACTTTAAGACCACGAGCTTCTAGAATAGCCGCAAGAGATGCTGCTGCAATACCTTTACCTAGAGAGGATACAACCCCGCCAGTAACAAAAATGTAATTTGTCGTCATGTTTAACCTGAAATTGGTTGAATGAGGGAAATGGAGTGCTTCTGGACGGGAGATAAATATACCAGAAGCTCCTTACCGCCACAACGTGAAATCTATCACACCGTAATTTTTTATTTTTTGCTTCAAATCAAAGTGAGCAAAGACAAACCAAAGTCCGTTTTCGTGTAACCAAACAAGCGGACCTTATATTATGTATTCTGCCAGTTTACCTCTGCCTCGATTCTTCTTGTTTTACTTCATCCCAAAAATGGTCGAGTTCTGATAAAGAACAATCTGTGAGTACTTTGCCTAACTGCTGGACCTTGCCTTCAACTTGTTTAAAACGTCGCGCAAACTTTACGTTTGCTTTTCCTAGCGCGACTTCTGGGTTTTTATCAAGGTGGCGAGCCAAATTGACAGTCGCAAATAGCAAATCACCGAGTTCCAACTCAACTTTCTCTTCATCGGGCTGAACTTGCAGTGCCTCTTCCATGACTTCGTCAATTTCTTCTCGTACTTTATCGACAACCGGGCCAAGTGAATCCCAATCAAACCCAAATTTTGCACATTTTTTCTGAATTTTTGTAGCACGAGAAAGTGCCGGTAAAGAGTTTGGTATTGAGTCTAGGATACTTTCTTCCGCTTTGCCTACTAGGGCTTTTTCTTTTGCTTTTTCCGCTTCCCAGTTCGCGTTAATTTCCTCGTCAGATTCAAACTCAACATCTGAAAAAACATGCGGGTGGCGACGAGTCAGTTTTTCGTTCACGGTTTCGACGACATCCGAAAAGTCGAACAGCTCTTGCTCTTTCGCTAGCTGACTGTAAAAAATCACCTGAAACAACAAATCCCCTAGCTCTTCTTTTAGATTGAGCCAATCTCGATTTTGAATCGCGTCCACCACCTCGTAGGTTTCTTCTATTGTATGCGGAACGATGGTGTCAAAGGTTTGTTTTAAGTCCCAAGGGCAACCGTTTTCGGGGTCACGCAGCTTCGCCATGATTTGTTCTAACTGTTCAATTGGATGACTCATTTTTTGTTCCTTTAAACCTTTCTATTAAAGAAAAAGGTGAGCAGCCAAAACCACTCACCTTCTACATTATATTTTCTCAGCAGCTTTCACTAAGTAATTGTTACTTTGACAAGGCAACAAGTTTTCGCGACTCCTGAGCATAGCCTACTATGTGATGCCCCTGAGCCGGCACGTCGGAATAAGTGCAGCTAACGCAGATAAAAAGCCAAATATGACGCAAGTGTAACTCTGTAAATAATTGAAGTTGTAGCTAGGCGACAAACAAACGAGACTCCTGAGCATGGTTCACCATGTGATGGAGCGAGTGCGTGCAGTCAACAACGCTACAACGATAACTATGACGAGAGTTTTAGCCGAGGCGTTTCACCGTCATGACATCCTTGATCTGTTCCACACGTTTCGAAACCCGCGAAAGCACCTCAATATTGGTGACTTCTAGGTCAAAGTCCATGATGGCAAGTTGACGTCTGTAGTCGACTCGGTTCTTCATACTGGTCACTTTGATCTTTTCGTTGGCGAACAGTGTCGTAATGTCTTTGAGTAGACCACCTCGCTCCATCGCTTCAACACGCACGGTGAGGATGTATGACCCCACAAAGCCGCTGCCCCAGACTGTATCGATGATGCGCTCTGGCGCATGATGGCGCAGTTCTTCTAGCTGTTCACAGTCACTACGGTGTACTGAAATCCCACGACCTTGCGTTATGTAACCAGAGATATCGTCACCTGGAATTGGCTGACAGCAACGTGCTAGATGTGTCATTAGGTTATCGACGCCTTCTACTACAACTGCGTCTTTTTTCGGTCGGCTTTGCGCGGGTGATTTATGCTCAGCTTCTTGCAGTTTTTCCAGTGCTTGCTGATCTTCTTCCTCTGCCGTTGGCTTGTTAACTAACGCGTTGATATGATTAATTATTTGGTTGATACGCAAATCACCGCTACCTACACCAACATACAATTCATCTGGTGTTTTGACGTTAAACCGCTTGAGGGCGTAATGCTCTGCATCTTTTAACGTTGCGCCAATTTTGGCTAACTCATGCTCAAGGATTTCACGACCTGCTTCAAGGTTCTTCTCACGGCTTTGTTTTCGGAACCAGGCGTTAATTTTGGCACGCGCACGACCAGAATGAACGAAGCCTAATGATGGGTTTAACCAGTCACGTGATGGGTTAGGTTCTTTCTGAGTGATAATCTCGACTTGGTCACCCATATGTAATTTATGCGTGAATGGCACAATACGACCTCCGACTTTGGCACCGATACAACGGTGTCCCACTTCGGAGTGAATGTGATAGGCAAAATCTAGCGGCGTTGCCCCCATTGGCAAATCGACAACATCACCACGTGGTGTAAAGGCATAAACACGGTCATCAAAGACTTGGCTACGCAGCTCATCGAGCATTTCGCCAGAGTCAGACATTTCTTCTTGCCAATCCAGTAGCTTACGCAGCCACGTGATCTTCTCATCATAACCGCTTCGGCTGCTTGCCCCTTCTTTATATTTCCAGTGCGCGGCAACACCCAGCTCCGACTCTTCATGCATTTGCTTGGTACGAATCTGGATCTCGATGGTTTTGCCTTCTGGCCCTAGAATTACGGTGTGGATCGATTGATAACCGTTTGGTTTAGGGTTAGCAACGTAGTCATCAAACTCGCTCGGTAGGTGCTTGTATTTGGTGTGAACTACGCCTAAAGCCGCGTAACAATCTTGCAGTTTGTCTGCGATGATACGCACTGCTCGCACATCAAACAGCTCATCAAAGGCCAAACTCTTTTTCTGCATTTTTCGCCAAATGCTGTAGATGTGCTTAGGTCGACCACTCACTTCGGCATTGATGCCCGACACTTCCATTTCGTGCGTGAGGTCTTCAACAAAGTCTTTGATGTACTGTTCACGAACAATGCGTCGCTCAGAAAGCTGTTTGGCAATTTGTTTGTAAGTTTCCGGTTGTTGGTAGCGGAAAGCGTAATCTTCAATTTCCCATTTCAGCTGACCGATGCCTAATCGGTTTGCTAGCGGCGCATAGATGTTGGCACACTCTTTTGCCGCCGCACGTCGAACTTCATCTGGCGCTTTTTTAACTTCAATAAGATTACAAATTCGTTCCGCGAGCTTGATAACTACGCAGCGGAAGTCATCCACCATGGCAAGCAGCATACGGCGTACGTTATCTACCTGAGATGACGCTGCACTGCCTTCCATGTTGACGTTGAGTTGGCCAATAGCAGCCATTTCTTCAACGCCGTCGATTAATTTTATGATTTCTTTGCTGTATTTCTCTTCCAGAATTTCTCTGTTAAAAGCACCACTTGAAACCAAAGGAAACAGTTGAGCAGCCACTAAAGTGGCTTGATCCATAGACAAGGTGATCAAAATTTCGATCATTTCTCGTCCACGCCACAACAACAGCTCCGCTTGCTCGTTATCAGCTAATACCGTCTGGCAATCTCGATATACTTCGATTAAGCGTGAGGCTGTGTTTTTCTCTTGTCCTAGGCTAGCCACCCAGTTTTCGAGTTCAAACTGTTCATCTTGGTTTAAATGCGCGCTTCTTACCGCAACCATCTCATCATCCTAATTATTATATTCGTGTGGTTTGACTAACACCGTCCAGGTTAGTTCTTTTTACCGCGCGTACACGCTGGCTTTATGACCACCCACCACAAATAAGGGGTCAAAGTCCTAAAGTTAGGACTTTTCAAACAATGCCATCGATTCTAGATGACTGGTATGAGGGAACATGTCCAGCATACCTAATTTAGTTAATTTATAGCCTTGCTCTATCAAGCTTTGACTATCCCTAGCAAGGGTAGCAGGATTACAAGAAACATAAACTACACGCTGTGCGCCAAGCTCAGAAACTTGATCGATGATCCCACTCGCTCCCGCGCGTGCCGGGTCTAATAATACTTTATCAAACCGCTCTGCGGCCCATGCTTGGCCTTCAAAATCTTGCTCAAGGTTAGCGTGATAAAATTGCGCGTTATTGATTTGGTTCAAAGATGCATTGTTTGTGGCTTTTTCTACCATCTCTGCAACACCCTCTACTCCAACCACGTACTTAGCTAATTTCGCAACTGGTAAACTAAAGTTGCCTAAACCACAGAACAAATCTAACACTCGGTCACTCTTTTGTGGGTCTAACCACTCAACCGCTTGTTTGACCATTTGTTGGTTTACACCTTGGTTTACTTGAATAAAGTTATTTGGTGCAAAAGGGATTTTCACTCCAACTTCTTGATAAAAAGGCATATCGCCTTCGATAAGGTCTAATTGTTCTGTCGATGGCATTAAGTACAACGATGCGCCATGACGTTTTGCCAACTCCGTTAGAGATTGAGTTTCACTCGTTGTCAGAGCGCTCAAGTGGCGCAGCGTAATACACGGCCCATTATCACCAAGTACCAGCTCTACATGACCCAATTGTTCAGGCTTTTTGAACGCTTTTAGCGCTGAGTAAATCTCTGGCAGCAAAACATTCAGTTCCGGTGCCAGCACTGGGCAATCGGTCACTTGCGCAATTTGCTTACTCTGCTTTTTACGGAAACCAAAATGTAGCTGACGTGTTTTTTTATCAACAAACAAGCTCACTCTCGCACGGCGACGGTAGGCCTGCGAATATCCCAATAACGGGGCATCTAGTTCAATGTCACTGCCTGAAAATTTTCGCATTAGCTGACGCAACGTTTGCTGTTTGTACGTCAATTGTTGGCCATAATCTAGATGCTGCAAATCACAGCCACCGCACTCATGATAATGTGGGCAAAATGGCTCCACACGAGCTTCACTCGGCTTAAGGATTTTAATCAACTTACCGCGAGCGTATTTGCTCTTTTCTTCCACCAATTGAGTGACCACCTCCTCACCCGGCAGTGCTCCATCAATAAACAATGGCTTCTTTTTGAGGTAAGCAATGCCTGCGCCGTGGTGATCTAAACGCTCTACTTGCACTGCTTGGTGCCGAGTATTGAGTTGGGTTTTCTTTTTCGGTTGAAAGATGCGTGCCATGCTCTATGCCTGATTTATGTGTAATTGCTCTTCGGCTTCACTATTCTTGATTGCAGCCGTTGTGTGATTCGAGTGACTTGATTATGCTTACCGTTTATTCGGTGACGTCACTTCTTTGCTCAAGGCTTTATCGTGCGCTTGAGAAATAATGCGTTATTTTCCCATATCCAGACTCCGATGTAATTAGATAACATGACCAGATATGGCTTACGAGCACGTGTAATTACACTAACTCTCGCTCCCACTCTCATTATTGGTTTATTACTGAGCGGCTTTTTCTCATTTAACCGCTACCAAGACCTTGAGAAACAAGTTATCACCACTGGTAACAGCATTATTGAGCCGCTGGCGATTGCCAGTGAAACTCATCTACTATCAGAAAGCCGAGAGGCGGTACGTCGCTTGATAAGCTACGCGCACCGCAAAAACTCCAAACTGGTTCGTAGTATCGCGGTATTTGATGAACATCATGAGCTCTTTGTGACCTCTAACTTTCATCCTAATTTTGAAGCCTTGATGTTTCCCAAAGATAAACCGATCCCGCAACTGGGTAATTCGGAAATCTACGAAAACTCACTGATATTGCGTGTCCCCATTTTGTCAGAAGGTCACTACTTAGCGGAGTTGTCGAACGAAAGCCAAGGCACAAAAGCGATTGGTTACATCGCCGTCGAGTTAGATCTCTCCTCCTTGAGGCTGCAACAGTATCAAGAAGTCTTCTCTGCTTTTTTAGTTCTGGTTCTCGGTCTTGGCTTAGCAAGTGTGTTTGCTTCACGTCTAATGCACGATGTGACCCAACCTATCACCCACATGAAGAATGTCGTTGACCGCATTCGCCGTGGTCATCTGGATGTGCGTATCGAAGGCAAAATGCACGGTGAGTTAGACCAGCTAAAAAATGGCATCAACGCCATGGCGGTATCGTTATCAGAATATCACGTGGAGATGCAGCACAGTATAGACCAAGCCACGTCCGACTTACGTGAAACGCTTGAGCAGCTAGAAATTCAGAACGTTGAGTTGGATATCGCGAAGAAACGCGCGCAAGAAGCGGCCAGGGTTAAGTCAGAGTTCTTGGCGAACATGTCGCACGAGCTGCGTACTCCGCTCAATGGGGTGATTGGCTTTACTCGTCAAATGCTTAAAACGCAGCTTTCTAACAGCCAAACGGATTACCTACAGACGATTGAGAAATCGGCGAACAACCTGCTGAATATCATCAATGACATTCTCGACTTCTCGAAACTTGAAGCGGGTAAGCTGGCACTCGAAAACATTCCTTTTGATTTCCGAGAAAGTTTAGAAGAGGTAATTAACCTACAAGCCACAAGTGCACATGAGAAAGGGTTAGAAATCACCCTAAAAGTGGACCCTAAAATTCCACCAGGTTTAGTTGGGGATCCACTACGTATCCAGCAAATTTTGACGAACTTAGTCGGTAACTCAATCAAGTTTACCGAGCGAGGCAACATTGATGTTAGCGTAGAAATGCGCTCTCAATCAGGAGACTCCGTCGAACTGCAATTCATGGTGCGTGATACCGGTATTGGTATCTCTGAGCGTCAGCAAGCGCAGTTGTTCCAAGCCTTTAGCCAAGCAGATGCAAGTATTTCACGTCGTTACGGCGGTACTGGTCTTGGTCTGGTTATCACTCAGAAACTGGTGAGCCAGATGGGCGGCGAAATCAGTTTAACCAGCCGTCTACACCAAGGTTCAACCTTCTGGTTTACGGTGCGCTTGCACTCAACCGAGATGCCAATGAGCGAACTGATTGAAGTGGAACTTCTGACTGGGAAGCAGTTACTGCTGATTGAACCAAACATGCAAGCCGCATCCGTAACCCAACAGATTCTGAGTCAGGAGGGTATTTTAGTAACCTACCGCTCTTCGCTACCAAACAACGAAGAACAATATGATTATGTATTGTTGAATTTAGCGGCCAACCAGACTCACGATGCGGAAGTTATTACACCTTGGATAGAACAAGCGAAACGCATGGCTCCGAGTGTTCTCCTAGGGACACCGAGTACCGAATTGGCGCTTGCGGACCAAATAATGACAGAGCATCACGTCCAGTGCCTGACGAAGCCATTGTCTCGCCGTAAGTTGCTACAAAGCCTGATTAGCGAACATGTAGAATCGCCACCTGTATTAAGCGCTCCAATTACGCCAAGCGAAGGGGACCGTTTACCTCTGACTGTACTAGCAGTGGATGACAACCCTGCAAACTTGAAGCTGATCTCTGCACTGCTCCGCGAACGAGTAGAAACCGTCACCGCCTGTAGCAATGGCCAGCAAGCGGTGAACCTGGC
Organism: Vibrio sp. Vb1729; assembly: GCF_033338655.1. Lineage (NCBI taxonomy): Bacteria > Pseudomonadati > Pseudomonadota > Gammaproteobacteria > Vibrionales > Vibrionaceae > Vibrio > Vibrio sp. Vb1729. The sequence goes on from NZ_JAWOTB010000013.1 coordinate 16,974, forward strand.
GACAGAGAAAAAGTACGATTTAATCTTTATGGATATCCAAATGCCACAAATGGATGGGGTGACCGCTTGTAAGCACATTAAAGAGCTGGAGTTAAATAAAGACACGCCAGTGATTGCGGTAACGGCGCATGCCATGGCAGGGGAACGAGACCGCTTGCTCTCAGCAGGAATGGATGACTACTTGACCAAACCTATTGAAGAGCATGTGCTGCAACAGGTTTTGGTTCACTGGAACCCAAATGCTTGTACAGAGAGCATTGGCAAAGTCGCCCCTTCATACGTTGATGAACCTGAAGGAAGCGCACCACAACCCGTTTCTTCGCCTCAGCAGGATGTGATTATTGATTGGCAAGCAGCCTTAAAACAGAGCGCGAATAAAGAGGATCTCGCTAAAGACATGCTGCGCATGTTGATTGAGTTCATCCCTGAAGTAGAAGCAGTCGTTGACCAAGCTCTGGAGCAAGAAGATATCTCCCGTGATGACCTAATTCATGTCATCCATAAGCTGCACGGCAGTAGTTCATATTGCGGCGTTCCAAGACTGAAGTCACTCTGTGCGACGCTTGAGCAAGCACTGCGCTCAGGGGTCAGTCTTGAGGAAGTTGAGCCTGAAATGTTCGAGCTGCAAGATGAAATGATTAAAGTAACAACAACCGCAAAGTTATACCTTGAACAGTGATCTATTGAAGAGAAACAAAAGCCAGAGCAAATGCTCTGGCTTTTTAGTATTTTGTTTAAGACTTACAAGCTAGGATTCAAAAATGACCGTCGCCACAGCGTAATGACGCTCATCGGAAATGGACAGGTGAATGTGGTTAACGCCCATCGCATCCGCTATTTGCTTGGCTGTGCCCGTCAATGCGAGCACTGGTTTTCCAAGCTCATCGTTCGAGATGGAAAAGTCGTGAAACGTGACCCCTTTTGCGATCCCTGTTCCCAATGCTTTTGAGGCCGCTTCTTTAACTGCAAAGCGCTTAGCAAGATAACGACCTTGCAGCTTAAGCTGTGAGAATTTGGCCATTTCTTCTTCTGAAAGAATCCGCTGAGCAAAAGGTTCACCACTACGAGCTAACGCTTTTTCAATACGCTCAATTTCTGCAATGTCGGTCCCTAACCCTATAATCGCCATCTAGATAGCCCTATGACTGGCGAGCCTCAATCATCAGTGCTTTCATGTCAGCAACCGCTTTATTTAAACCATCAAATACTGCGCGACCAATGATTGAGTGACCAATGTTGAGTTCGTAAATTTCTGGTAATGCAGCAATTGGTGCGACATTGTGATAAGTCAGGCCATGCCCGGCATTAACAATAATACCTAGGTCATGTGCATAACTCGCACCAGCAGCAATCTTCTTCAGTTCAGCTTGCTGTTCGTCTTCTGTCGTCGCATCTGCATAGTGGCCAGTATGTAGCTCAATAAACGGAGCGCCACACTTTTTCGCAGCTTCAATCTGTTGACGGTCAGCATCAATAAAGAGCGAAACTTTAATGCCGGCATCTGTCAGCTTTTTCGTCGCAGCTTTAATTTTTTCAAGCTGCCCTACAACATCTAAGCCACCTTCCGTCGTCAGTTCTTCACGCTTTTCAGGCACTAGACACACAAACTCTGGTTTAGTTTGCAGCGCAATCTCAACCATTTCGTCCGTCACTGCCATCTCTAGATTCATACGCGTTTGAATGGTTTCACGCAGAATACGTACATCACGATCCAAAATATGGCGACGGTCTTCACGTAAGTGGATAGTGATACCGTCCGCGCCTGCACGCTCTGCAATTTCAGCAGCGTGAACAGGATCTGGGTATTTTGTACCACGTGCATTACGTAGAGTGGCAATATGGTCGATATTGACGCCTAAATAAATTGAGCTCATTTTCCGTTACTCCGTGCTCTGGGGGTCTGAATGAAAAATTCACGACTTTTTAAAGGTTTGCCGCCAAGATACGGCTTTAAGGCTATACGTGTAAAGCGTTTTGCCGCTTTTAGCTGCTCTTTAGTGACGAACCGCCGCTCACTGATAGCAATCAGTTCATTCCCTAAAAACGTGAGGTTATCGCGCCTAACCGAAGCAATAAACCCTTTCTGTTCCCGGTAACGATAGGTCATTTCTGGATCGACGGGCTCGCCGGTACCTGCACAATGCAAAAAATCCACGCCATACCCCATCGCAGACAGCAAGGCTAACTCAAAACGACGCAGTGCAGGCTCAGGGTTCTCGTTGTGCGCCAACTCGGTTAACGCATGCAAATAATCATGAAATAGTGCTGGCATCGGCACTTCAGCCATCAAAATACGGCCAATCAGTTCATTGACGTACATGGCTGAGTAGAGATTAATGCCCGTTAACGGCAAACCTAAACTTATCGGCTCGGCTTGACGCAAAGTCTTCATCGAACCTTTCCCCGACCATTTAAGTAACAGCGGAGTAAAAGGTTGCAATGCGCCTTTTAAGTTCGAACGCTTACTGCGCGCGCCTTTGGCCATTAAAGTCATTCGACCATATTCCTCACTGAATACATCAAGGATTAAGCTCGATTCACTGTAAGGGCGGCGATGTAAAACAAAGCAGCGCTGTAAACCTTCGGAAGACAGATTACTCATCTAAGTCATTGTGCCTAAAAAGTGTGAAATAAAAAATAAGGAGCCGAGCGGCTCCTTATTTTAATCGATACTGATTTTTCATCGATGTTGGAGCGAAGCACCTTCGCAGCCAAGATTATAAATCGTCTATATAACCCAACGATCGCAACGCTCGTTCGTCGTCTGCCCAGCCAGATTTCACTTTTACCCAAGTTTCTAGGTAAACCTTACGACCGAACAATTCTTCCATATCTAAACGCGCTTCGCGACCAATGGTTTTAATCTTCTCGCCGCCTTTGCCAATCACCATTTTCTTCTGGCCATTACGCTCAACAAGAATCAAGGCATTGATGTGGAAACCGTCGGTTTCTGGGTTGTAATCAAAACGTTCAATCTCAACCGTTACTGAGTATGGCAGCTCTTCACCAGTAAAGCGCATCAGCTTTTCACGCACAATCTCAGACGCCATAAAACGCTGAGAACGGTCAGTCACGTATTCTTCTGGGAAGTGATGCGTTGCTTTAGGTAAGTGATTACGCACGTGCTTACGCAGTACGTCAATGTTCTTACCTTGCTTGGCAGAGATTGGCACAACATCCACGAAGTCCATCTTCTTCGACATCTCCGCCATGTGTAGCATCACGTCGTTACGATCTTGTACGTTGTCGACTTTGTTTACACAAAGCACAACTGGGAAGTTCGATTTTTGAAGTTTGGTCAGTACCATCTCATCGTCTTTAGTCCAATGCGTACCATCGACTAAGAAGAACACAAGGTTTACATCACTCAATGACGAGTTAGCAGCACGGTTCATCAAACGGTTGATCGCACGCTTTTCTTCAATGTGAAGTCCAGGCGTGTCGACGTAAATCGCTTGGTAATCGCCGTCCGTATCCACACCCATAATACGGTGGCGTGTCGTTTGCGGCTTACGAGAGGTGATCGAAATCTTCTGACCCAAAATCTTGTTCAAAAGTGTCGACTTACCTACGTTTGGACGACCAACAATAGCAATAAAGCCACAGTGTTGGTTTTCTGGCGAGCTTGGCTCACCTTGTGATGCGAAAAACGCATCGATATCGAATTCGTTATCAGCCATTTGTTAATTGCTCAAGTGCTGTTTCAGCAGCCGCTTGTTCTGCCTTGCGGCGGCTGGTGCCTTTACCGATTACAGGCTTATCCACACCTGCTACTTCGCACTCAACCGTGAACTCTTGGTTGTGCGCTTCACCTTTAATATTAGTCACTGTGTAGACAGGCAGCGGTTTTCTTCTGCCTTGTAGGAACTCTTGTAGGCGAGTTTTCGGATCTTTCTGTGAAACGCCTGGTTTAATGGCTTCAAGGCGTGACTGATACCAACTCAGTACAATGCCTCGCACAACTTCAAGATCACTGTCTAGGTAAATTGCGCCAATAATGGCTTCAACCGCATCGGCTAAAATAGAGTCTCGGCGAAAACCGCCACTCTTCAATTCACCTGGACCTAATTTTAAATAATCTCCTAGATCGAATTCACGACCCAGTTCCGCCAATGTATGTCCGCGAACCAAAGTAGCACGCATGCGGCTCATGTCACCTTCGTTCACTTTTGGGAAACGATGGTACAGATCATCAGCGATGACAAAACTTAAAATTGAATCGCCCAGAAACTCAAGACGTTCATTGTGCTTACTGTTGGCGCTGCGGTGCGTCAGCGCCAAATTGATAAGCCCGGCATCTTGAAACTGGTAGCCGAGCTTTCTCTCTAGTTTATCAATTGGAGAATTCATACTCTCTCGATATTTGAATGGTTAGTGAATGCCACCGATGCGGTTAAAACGCACACCAGTTGGAATCCATGAAGGTAGAACACTATCTGCGCCACGATCAAACTCGAAGCTGATCCAGATCGCGACAGCTTTACCGACTAAGTTTGCTTCTGGAACAAAGCCCCAGTAACGGCTGTCAGCACTGTTGTCACGGTTATCACCCATCACAAAATACTGACCTTGTGGTACAACCCACTCTGTCGTGCCGCTGCGTGGGAAATATTGCTCCACGCGGTTACGCACAAGAGGGTTAACCAAAATATTGTGCTCAACGTTACCCAATTTTTCATCCAGTTGGATCATTGGAATACCGTTCGAGCTAAACTGACTTTCTTCAACATTGCTCAGTTTAACTGGCTTACATGCCGATTCGCCTTGGCTTTGCACGCAAAGCTGCTTATCACTTGAATAACGCACGATATCACCAGGTAAACCAACTACACGCTTAATGTAGTCCACACTTGGTTGTGGTGGGTATTTGAATACCACGATATCACCACGCTCAGGCTTACCAGTTTCCACTAGCTGAGTACGCCATACTGGGTCTTTTAGACCGTACGCGTACTTCTCAACTAAAATGAAATCGCCAACCAGCAAGGTAGGCATCATTGAGCCTGATGGGATTTGAAATGGTTCGTAGATAAAAGAACGTAATACTAAAACGAACGCGATCACAGGGAAAATAGAGACGCTATTTTCAACCCACCAAGGCTGACGCTCAACTTTTTGCAAGGTCACTGCATCCAAACCATTAGACGTCTGAGCTTGAATCTCAGCCAGTTTTTCCTGACGCTTTTTCGCGAAAACCAGCTTTTCCAATAGCCAAACCACGCCAGTTACCAAAGTCGCAATAACCAACATCAGTGAGAATGTATTCGCCATTAAATTCCCTTATCTAAAAATACGAAAGTGAAAGAGCCGAAACCCTTTCACTTATTTTAATATCTAACGTCTTAAGACCGACAAGTGTGAGACAAAGTTCAACTTTAGTCTTTACCTACGTGAAGGATGGCTAGGAACGCTTCTTGAGGCAGCTCAACGTTACCGATCTGCTTCATGCGTTTCTTACCTTCTTTCTGTTTCTTCAGAAGTTTCTTCTTACGACTTACGTCACCGCCGTAACATTTCGCAATAACGTTCTTACGCAACTGTTTTACCGTTGAACGAGCGATAATGTGGTTACCAATTGCCGCTTGGATTGCGATATCAAACATTTGGCGAGGGATGAATTCTTTCATCTTCTCTACCAACTGACGACCGCGAGTCTGAGACTGATCTTTGTGTGTGATCATCGCCAATGCATCAACAGTGTCACCGTTAAGAAGAACGTCTACACGTACCATGTTCGAAGCTTCAAAACGCTGGAAGTTGTAATCCAAAGATGCGTAACCGCGTGATGTTGATTTCAGACGATCGAAGAAATCCAGTACCACTTCAGCCATTGGAATATCGTAAGTCACAGCGACTTGGTTACCGTGGTAAACCATATCAACTTGACTGCCTCGCTTTTCAACACACAGAGTGATTACGTTACCTAGGTACTCTGAAGGCACAAGGATATTACAACGTGCAATCGGTTCACGAATTTCTTCAATGTCATTGATCGCTGGTAGTTTTGCTGGGCTATCAACATACAGCAGATCGCCATCTGTCTTCTCAACTTCGTAAACTACCGTTGGTGCTGTGGTAATAAGATCCAAGTCGTATTCACGCTCTAGACGCTCTTGGATGATTTCCATGTGCAACATGCCAAGGAAACCACAACGGAAACCAAAGCCAAGTGCCGCAGAGTTTTCTGGCTCGTAGAATAGCGATGCGTCGTTAAGGCTTAGTTTGCCTAGTGCGTCACGGAAGTTTTCGTAATCGTCGGAAGATACAGGGAACAGACCTGCGTAAACCTGAGGTTTAACTTTCTTAAAGCCAGGTAGCGGTTTATCACAACCATTCTTCGCTAGAGTCAGCGTATCACCAACAGGGGCACCAAGAATGTCTTTGATACCACAAACAACCCAACCTACTTCACCAGTACGAAGGGTATCGGTATCTACTTGTTTTGGCGTAAAGATACCAAGGCGGTCTACACCCCAAACTTGGCCCGTACTCATCACTTTGATCTTATCGTTCTTCTTCAGTTCGCCGTTTTTAATACGCACTAGAGAAACAACGCCAAGGTAGTTATCAAACCATGAGTCTATGATCAGCGCTTGTAGTGGCGCATCTGGATCACCTTCCGGTGCTGGAATCGCTGACACAATGTTCTCTAGAACGTCATCAACACCGATGCCTGTCTTCGCAGAACAGCGGGTTGCTTCCATTGCATCGATACCAACGATTTCTTCAATTTCTTCCGCTACACGCTCAGGATCGGCTGCTGGTAGGTCAATCTTGTTCAAGATTGGCACAACCTCTAGATCCATTTCGATCGCGGTGTAACAGTTAGCCAGTGTTTGAGCTTCAACACCTTGACCCGCATCCACAACCAATAGCGCACCTTCACAAGCCGCTAGAGAACGTGATACTTCATATGCAAAGTCAACGTGCCCCGGAGTATCGATGAAGTTCAGCTGATACGTCTCACCGTCTTTAGCGGTGTAGTTTAGCGTCACACTCTGAGATTTGATGGTGATGCCACGCTCACGTTCAAGATCCATAGAATCCAGAACCTGTGCGGCCATTTCACGATCGGTTAACCCGCCACAAACTTGGATTAGACGGTCTGATAGGGTCGACTTACCATGGTCGATGTGGGCGATAATCGAAAAGTTACGAATGTGCTTCATAGATTTAGGGTGACTAACTCTTTACAAATAGGGACAGTAAGAAACGCCATCTACTGACGGCATTTCAATCAAGTTGGCAGATTCTACCGAATTTCGTTAACGGGCGCACGTAATTTAAAGTACATACCCAAATAACCTTTAGTGGAGGGGGACAACACTTACTGGATTGGCTCTCCAAGTACCCTAACGAGGGTAACTTGGCGCTTAGATTCATCTTCTAACGGACGAGAAACACGTTTTGCGATCCACATTCCACCAGCGGCAAACAATACCGATGCCAATATGATGATGCCTTCCCCGCCGGCTGTCAGCGGCGCTAATAGGAAGTGACCAAACATCGCACCGATAATCAAACCAAACAATGGCAGTAAATAAACCGCCATTGCTGATTTTATTAGGCTCGACTCAGGAAAACCAATCTCGACGACTTGACCTATTTTCACCGATTTATCCGTGCGCAGGTGCCAAGATAAACTCTTGTTACCAATGGCTTTAGTAACAACGCCCGTTCCACAGCTTTTCTGTGAAGAGCAACTACTGCAACTGGTCTGCTGTTCGCAACTTAAATCAATTTCGAATTGCTTGCCGCGACGATGCACGTCTGTCACGGTAGCCAACGCGGTCATCATTGTTATTTACTCTTTGTTACATTAAATGTGACAGATTGGGCGATACGCTGTGCTGTGGTCGGTGGAATGTCTCCTACAACAGAGATTTCATGTTGACCGCTCACAAAACTGTGTAGCGTTCTTCTGCCTTGGCGAACCAACTGCCCTTTTAACGAATGCTCATCTTTGTTTGCTACGTAAACAGAGAAGCTAAACAGACCATCAGAATACAGCTGGCTCTCCACCATTTGGTTAGTAACGGCCATACGATAGCGGTTGAGCTCGTTCGGTTCGAAACCCTCAGGGATCCAACCAACCTGCCAATTACTGGTCCCAATATCGCCTTTTGGCATGGTGAGAACAGCAGGTAATTGAACATCTTGCAGGCCACTCATTAACTCTGCGATTTTTGGGTTTACCGTGTAAGAAATAGTGCGATATTGTTCAAGCATCTCACCATCGCGGTCCACAAGGTCGGCACGTAACGGCAATTTACTCTTCTCATCGATCCATAGTACGTATGAATAGCGCAGACCGTCTTTAGGAACAATACGCAGCACTTGTGTTGCCACACCAGCTTCACGAGCTCTACCCACTTTTACATAGTCGTAATACAAGTTTAGCTCATCGATATTGGTGTTGAGCATAGGCATAGTCGGAGCGACCATTTTACCTGACTCGATGGTGAACGGTTCTAAACCCGTTTCGATATAACTTACTTCAGTTCCGCGACGAATCACTTCACGCACAGGGCCACTTAAGTAGACAAGATGAGCATATTGATCGTCACCATGCGTGGCATGACGATACAGCAACGGCTCAATGCTGTTCTTTTTGATAAGGATATAAGAGAGTTCGTAACTTAAATTCTTACTCGCCTCGCTCATTTGATGCAATAAAGCCTCCGCTGGCTTATCACCAGCAAAGGCTTGAGAAGACATCATACTGAACAGAGCGCAAGCGCTGATCAGAAATTTTTTCATTCAATATCCGGATTCAGATTTGCATCTTGTTGAGATGCATCACTGTTAATTCGTAACTGCAATTCGTAGTCTCGCAGCATAGCATGAACACGCTTGCGCTGCTCTTGCATATTTGCCTCGCCTACAGAACGTTCTACAGACTCACGAGTCAAACTCACTGGTTCTGCGCTGCCAGCAAACGGAACCGTCTGCAATACAGGTAATTGATCTGTTTGCGGCGACATTGAATCGCTACCACCGTACTGCTGTACACCTAAAATAACAACAAGCGATACACATGCAGCAACAGCAACTTGACCAAACTGCGTCAACCAACCTGGCAACTGACGTTTTGCTTTTTGCGGTTCTGGTTGCGACTCTTTTGGCGTATCCGCAATTGAGATAACATTTGCACTGTGCGAATCAAACGCACGGTGTGCAAGTTCATCTTCTAACGCTAACGCCACGCTTTCAGCAATATTCCACTCAGGTTTTGCTGGCGCTTCGCCTCGCATCACATCACCAATCAGGTGATAGTTCTGCCAAGCATCACGGCTCTCTTGGTCTTGCTCTAACTCTTGAATTAAAGCCTTATCGACCAATTCTCCATCCATGAGAGCTGAAAGTTTTTCTTTGTCAGCCATTATTTTCACCATAGTTATTACTTGTACTAGCGTTGCAAAAGAGGTCTGATTTTCTTTTCCACCGCCTCACGAGCACGGAAGATACGCGATCGTACCGTTCCTACCGGGCAATCCATCACTTCTGCAATTTCTTCATAACTCAAGCCATCGAGCTCTCGTAATGTCATTGCGGTTTTTAAATCTTCAGGTAAAGCTTCGATTGCACTGAACACCACCCGTTGCAATTCTTTGGACAACGTTAAGTTCTCAGGGTTCGATATTTCTTTAAGTGCACTACCTGTTTCGTAAAATTCAGCATCTTCAGCATCGACATCTGTCGCTGGAGGTCTACGCCCTTGAGCAACAATGTGATTTTTCGCAGTATTCACTGCAATGCGATACAGCCACGTATAAAACGCACTTTCCCCACGAAAGCTAGGGATAGCTCGGTAAGCTTTAATAAACGCTTCTTGTGCTACATCTGGTACATCGCCAGGATTACTAACGTATCTGGAAATAAGATTACATACCTTATTCTGGTACTTTGTTACCAACAGGTTGAATGCTTGCTTATCGCCATTCTGAACTCGCTCAATCAATACTTGATCGGTCAGCTGCTCGTTCATTCGAGCGGATACTCCTATTTGTTATGCCCCTACTCTTCTCAGATATGGGTACTAATTATGCAAAACGTAGTATTGACACCACTGCTTACTTGAGCACTATTGTGACCCTAACGTGAATGAGAAAGTTCCATGGTTTCTCAAGTTTTTTGTCATTGTTTTTTCACAGTGTGATGTCTGTACCCAAATGACCACCGCTGCCTGACTTTAGTCTAAGTTTGACAAGCGAGCATCTTGGAGGGAAATGGGTATAATGAATGATCTCTGTCCCAGATTGTGCTGGGTCGAGCATGGAAAAGCAATGGCATTGACAAACTATTACTTTTCATTTGCATGGCTAATGGCTATCTGAACACCGCGTTACAAATTATTACTTAGGAAGCATGCTCATGCTCTGCATGAAAAAGAAGAGTGGCTCAGTCACCGCCGTAACACGGACGTCGATAGGTCTCCCAACTTAGCCCTTAGCGACAGATGTCGCGATAATGGAATGCACATGGTGTGCAAATAATACACAAGGTAACTTTGTTACCTTAGCTTGGGATTATAAAAGTTATATGAACACAAATCGTGAACATGAGTGTGATGTATTAGTGGTAGGGAGTGGCGCGGCAGGTTTGTCGTTGGCTTTGCGCGTTGCTAACCACTGTAAGGTGATGGTGCTGAGTAAAGGACCACGCAGCGAAGGGGCGACCTACTATGCTCAAGGCGGTATCGCTGCCGTATTTGATGAGTCAGACACCATTGATTCACACGTTGAAGACACGCAAATCGCCGGGGATGGTATTTGCGATGAGGAGACCGTAAGGTTCATTGCTGAGCATTCAAAAGAGTGTGTACAGTGGTTGATTGACGGTGGTGTCCCATTTGATCGTGAAGAAGATGACTCTGACGATGAACCTCGCTACCACTTAACTCGTGAAGGTGGTCATAGCCGTCGTCGTATTCTTCACGCGGCAGATGCGACAGGTATGGCGATGCAAACCTCCCTGCAAGATAACGCTCACAACCATCCAAACATTCATGTTCTCGAACGTCACAACGCTCTGGACTTAATCACCGAAGACAAAATTGGCGGTGATAAAAACAAAGTTATCGGTGCTTATATTTGGAACCGCAACGAAGAGCATGTCGAAACCGTGCGAGCCAAATTTGTGGTTCTCGCTACAGGTGGTGCTTCAAAGGTTTATCAATACACCTCTAACCCAGATGTGTCGTCTGGTGATGGTATTGCGATTGCTTGGCGTGCAGGGTGTCGTGTGGCGAATATGGAATTTAACCAGTTCCATCCGACGTGTTTATATCACCCAGAAGCACGTAACTTCTTGCTGACTGAAGCGTTGCGTGGCGAAGGTGCTTACCTGCGTCGTCCAGATGGCTCTCGCTTTATGCCAGATTTCGATGAACGTAAAGAGCTTGCTCCGCGTGACGTCGTGGCTCGTGCTATCGACTTCGAAATGAAGCGTTTAGGCGCCGACTGTATGTATCTCGACATCAGTCATAAGCCTGCTGACTTTATTACGAAACACTTCCCAACCATTTATTCACGTTTGATGGATTTGGGCATCGACATGACTAAAGAGCCAATCCCAATTGTACCTGCTGCACACTACACTTGTGGCGGTGTCATGGTGGATAGAAATGGCTGCACCGATCTGAAAAATTTGTATGCGATTGGTGAAGTTAGCTACACCGGGCTGCACGGTGCTAACCGCATGGCATCAAACTCACTTCTCGAATGCGTGGTTTATGCTTGGTCTGCGGCAAAAGATATTCTAAAACATCACACTAACGTTGAGCTACCCTCACAGGTGCCATGTTGGGATGAAAGTAAAGTAACCAATAGTGATGAAGAAGTGATCATTCAGCACAACTGGCACGAGCTTCGTCTGTTTATGTGGGACTACATGGGCATTGTGCGAACTGACAAGCGTTTAGAGCGCGCCTTACGCCGTATCCAACTGTTGCAACAAGAAACACACGAGTACTACAGCAATTTCCGAGTGTCGAACAACTTATTAGAACTGCGTAACCTTTTACAAGTAGCAGAGTTGATGGTTCGTTGTGCGATGCAGCGTAAAGAGAGTCGAGGTTTGCACTACACGCTTGACTATCCGAACCAACTGGAAAACAGCGGCCCAACGATTTTGGTTCCAGCTAAACAGCTTTAACTTTACCAAGTAAACTATTACATCAGCAGGGAGCATTAGCTCCCTGTTTCATTTCCCATTGGCGTAATACCAAAGATAGTTGACGATACTGCTCATCGTCACAGCTATCACGCCAAATCGTAACAACACGGCCAGATTGCAATTGGAATGTTATCTTGAATGGTGATGCCGATGTATCGACTCGCTGTAAATGACCCTTTTCGGACTCAATATCTTCCGAGCATTCGCCACACTCAAGGGCATCAAACCTAACCGAGCCATCGCAGTGCACATACCAATGCCCATGACTTGTAGGTTGAACAAGGCCTTGGCTTGAGAGAGCCTTAACAATCAGTAATAACAAATAAGTCGATAATACGAGCGGAATGCTAGAGAGGATAACAGCCCAAGTCATCAATAAGAAAAGTACAACATTGAAGACTCGGGCAGTCAGAGAGGGAGAAGCAGTAAAATTAACGAACTTTGCTGAGGTTATGGGCGACAATTTTATCAACCATTGCTGCATGACCTAAATTTTCGCTACGGCCATGCCCCATTACCCAAGTAAACAGATCAGGATCATCGCATTCAAGTAAAGAAACAAAGTCACGCTGCTCTTGTTCACTCAGAGTATCAAAGCACTCTTCAAAAAACGGCATAATTACTACGTCAAGCTCAAGCATGCCTCGACGACAAGCCCATTTAATACGCGCTTTTTCTTCCGGAGTGTACATTCACTATTCCTTCATAGATGTCTTGTTGTTAGTGCGGAGTGTAACAAGGGATGTGCTACGTCACTAGTGTGCGGGTCACAATACGATAGTGAAAGCAGACAAATGTTGATTCGTAAATCGCTCCCCTAGTATCTCAAGGTTATTTGGGTATAACATAGCGGAAAAATATCTTCAAAAGGCATTGTAATTATGGAATGGCAAACTCGTTTTTCAGCATTACCTCTCTCAACTCAAGACGCGCTTCCAGAGTTATCTATCTCACTGCTGGATAACTTCGGCATGATCACCATGATCGGTGATGATAAAAAATCATACTTACAAGGTCAGGTTACCTGCGATGTTGTTTCTTTAGAACAAGACCAATCAACACTGGGCGCACATTGTGATGCGAAAGGAAAAGTGTGGAGCGTGTTCCGCCTTTTCCATCATCATGATGGCTACGGCATGATCCAACCAAAATCGGCGATTGACGTAGAACTTAATGAAATAAAGAAATACGCTATTTTCTCTAAAGTAACGATTGAAGCTTCTGATGACGTTATCTTAGGTGTTGCTGGCGTCAAAGCCGACGAATTCATTTCAACAATGAGCAAGACAACTGGCAGCGTTCGCCCAGTTGACGGTGGCACAGCAGTGCAAGTTGCACAAGATCGCTGGTTACTGATATTAAGTGCGCCAGAAGCACAGCAAATCGTTGAAACTACCGACGCTGTCTTTACGACAAATGAGCTTTGGAATCGTTTCGATATTGAGGCAGGTTTACCATTTGTCTCTGCATCCGCGCAGAATGCTCACATTCCACAAGCACTTAACGTGCAAGCTTTAGGAGGCATAAGCTTCACAAAGGGCTGCTACACGGGACAAGAAACGGTAGCACGAGCGAAGTATCGCGGTACCAATAAACGTGCGATGTATATCGTAAAAGGTGCAACTTCTGCTCCATTCAGTGACGAACCAATTGAGCTCGAACGCAGCGTAGGTGAAAACTGGCGTTCAGTAGGTGCTTTATTAAATCACTACCAGTTCAGTGACAATCACGCGATTGGCCTGATCGTACTGCCTAATAATCTCGATGAGGACACTCGTCTTCGTTTGGTTGCGCAACCAGAATGTGAATGGACAATCGAATCACTGCCTTACAGTCTTGATGATGAGTAATACAATCAATACTCCTTTGATGCAATTTCTCACAGACCAACACATTCCGTTTCGTCTGTTACCGCATCAAAGACCAGCAACCACCATTGAGGATGCCGCGCACCAACGCGGCATTCGCCCCTCTCAAATGGTGAAAGCAATCTTGCTACGAGACATGGGTAATCAATATGCACTCGCCTGTGCGCCAGGTGATCGTAGCGTTGATCCCAAAAAAGTGCGCTCGTTACTGAAATATCGCCGGATGACTTGTGTTGATCAAGCCGATGTTGAGTCCATCACTGGTTACAAAATTGGTACTGTCACTCCTCTGCTACTCAAACGTCATATGCCAATCGTGTTCGACCCTAGCTTACTAGAAGAACAGGAAGTCACGATCAGCAGTGGCGATCGCATGGCTGGACTGGCGCTTTCTATCCAAGATCTTATCCAATTGTGTCAGCCGACCGTAGCTGAGATCTGTCGTTAATCGTCTAAAAACAATGTAATGACACGTAGTGTTTCTATCACTGCGTGATCTCGCTCATATCTACAAAAATAGACATTAGAATTTTTAATCACATATAAAACATAAATAGTCACAGGAATAAAACTCGTATATGCTGAATTTGTTGGTTAAGTTTCAAACAAGCACTTAACCGATATAAAGTGAGTCAGCTAGCTGAGTGACAGCATTCATGCAGTTAGTTATCCACTTTTGTGTAATGCATCTGTGACTATTCGCCCGCTGAAGCGGGCTTTTTTTTACGTGGAACTTTTTCTCTTTCATTTCCTCTAATCGTTAGAACGTAAAGTGTGTTGCGCGAGGCACGACCTTAATAGAAACAACTAGCAAACAACCGTTTTCGTTCTATTCTTAATTCTGTAACAAAACTATTGCTTAATGCGTCACGTAAAAAGGAGTGTATTGGCGTAAGGGTTCCTTTAGAGAGGTTATTTTTGGGGTAATCCTCACGCTATTTAAGAGATGACACTGTCAAATTGTCTAAGACAACACAATTCTCTGACGCAACACCCTACATCTGTATTTAATACTATTGCTGTCACAATAATTTTCGCGTCCAGAACGTAGAATACCTAGGCTAGGTTAGATAAAAGGAAAGTAAATATGAGACTGTTTAAGCGCTATACACCAAGTATGATTGCTAAACATATAAGTCGTCTTTTTAAAGGAAGAATTTATATTTACGGGGTCGGTAGATTCGAGTTTGATAACGGTAAGTTAATACTGCCGGAGAAAGCAGAGCAACGCCATTTCCGAGCGGTCAAAGAGATCAATCAAGAAATAATGAAACTCCGATGCGCATATGCTTAGCAAAATGTTGATAAAACAAAGGCTGGATTAACCAGCCTTTTGTGTATTTGAAGTTCGCTTTGCACTTACTGACGCGCCAGATCCGGCAAGTGTCCCTTTAAACCAAGCGCGCGCTTCATGATCTCATCTTTCGCTCCCGGCAGTTGCCCCGCTAAACTTAAACCAATGCCACGAACGAGCTTCTTAGCAGGGTTCTCGCCAGAGAACAAATCTCGAAACCCTTGCATAGTAGCGATCATCTTTGCCGCTTCCGCTTTTCGCCAACGCTCGTAGCTTCTTAGGTTGCGTTTACTGCCGATATCTTGACCCTGCTTCCAAAGTGCTAATACCTCTTGAGCAAGACTGGCCGCATCTAATAAACCTAAATTCACACCCTGCCCCGCTAATGGGTGAATGGTATGGGCCGCATCACCAACCAGCGCGACTCGCTCGACAACAAAATCTCGCGCATAGCGCATTTTCAAAGGAAACGCAGCACGCTCTCCCACTACTTCACATAGACCAAGTCGAGCATCAAACTCACTCGTCAACGCTTTATTGAAATCATGTTCACTCATTGCCACTAACTGCTCTGCTCGATTTGGCTCCGTGGACCAAACAATAGAGCACATATCTGGTTGCGACATTGGCAAAAATGCCAACGGTCCGTGAGGAGTAAATATCTGGCGCGCAATGCTGTTGTGTGGCATAGCAGTTTTGACATTCGCGACCAAAGCATGATGACCATAGTCCCAATGCGTTAATGGAATATCCATTTGATGGCGAAGCCACGAATTCGCCCCATCGGCTCCGACCACTAATTTAGCGGTCATGGCTTGGCCATTATCGAGCGTCAGCCAGCTTTCTTGCTCACCGACCGCGAGAGTCGCGCAACGTGCAGGCATAAACATAGTGACGTTATCGAGCTTTTGGACTTGTTCAAGCAGTGCAAGTTGAATCACACGATTCTCAACAATATGCCCTAAATCAGGTTGTGCCATACTTTGTGCATTAAATTCAATGCTGGCAAAGCTATCTTGTTCCCATACTTCCATGCCATGGTAAGGCGAAGCTCGGCGCTGTTCTATGCCCTGCCAAGCACCAAGTTTACGCAAAATCGTCTCACTAGAGCGGCTCAGCGCAGACACACGAACATCGGGCAATTCTTTCAACGAATCATCTGGCACTTTACCTTCAATAACGGCGACACGCAGATCACTGTCTTTGAACGCGGCAGCAAGTGCCAACCCAACCATCCCTCCGCCGATGATGGCGATATCTACACTTTGCATCATTGCTTTTTATTACCTAATTCAGTGCGGCCGTTCATCGTTTTACCAAGCCAAGTGTATGGCGTAGTAGCGGCTGCTTAAAAATAGAAAGGTTATCCATCGCTGCTAAGGCAGTATTTCGGCCAATTCGCATCGCGGTTAAATCATTTGAAAAAACATGCACCAAGGCACTGGTTAGCCAAATAGTTTCGCTTCGATCTGCTTCTCTACGTTGACTAAAGCGCATCAGGCCTTGATAAAGACCCACATCCTCACTTTGGTGCACAATTTCTTCTGCTAGTGAGACTACATCGCGAATACCGAGATTAAAGCCTTGTCCAGCTATCGGGTGCAGCGTTTGCGCCGCATTTCCAACAATCGCAAAGCGATGTGAAATATTTTGCTTTCGATGGCGAAGAAGCAATGGGTAACTTGCACGACACCCCACTTTTTTCATCGCGCCTAAACGCCAACCAAAATCGTTCTGTAAATGCTGGAGAAATGCTTGATCAGATAACTCAAGAACGGCTTGGGCTTCTTCAGGGTGCAAACACCAAACTAAGGACATTCGATTGTCACTCATTGGTAATAAAGCAACAGGGCCATTTTCAGTAAAACGTTCAAAGGCTCTACCTTGATGAGGTTCTTGAGTCACAATATTGGCAATGACAGCCACTTGTTCAAAATCTTGCTCAGAAAGTTCTAGACCAATTTTCTGACAACAGGTCGAAACAGCACCATCTGCAGCCACCAGCAGTTTTGCTTCAAGTTGCTCACCACTTTTCAACGTCACATGGGTACAGTTTTGCTCGCGCTCGATATCGGTAACGGAGTCAGGACAAAACAGCGTAATTGATTCGCTGCTGTCTAATAATTCTTGATATACACGCCCAACATCGGCTAATTCTACAACATACCCTAGAGCTTCAACCCCAACCTCTTGCTTGGTAATCTCCGTCATCCCAGCATGAGAACGGTCAGAAACGTGGATATGTTCAATGGGGGTGACAAACGGTTCTACTGACGTCCAGAGCTGTAGTTGACGCAACAGATTGACAGTACCGTAAGACAATGCGATTGAGCGAGAGTCAAAACCAGGGTGCATATCTGATTGTGCTTTAAAAGGCTCAACGACGGCAATGCGGAGCTTTCCCTGAGACAAATGGTCAATCGCCAATGCTAACGTTGCACCAGCCATGGCACCACCAGCAATGACTACATCATATTGCTTCATACTAACCTCTGGACGGTCTACGATTAGTGAATAGTAGGTTTTTTGTCGCTGCTTTCAGGACGAACACCAAATTCAGCATGAATCGTTAGTACGCAAGCTTTGATGTGCTCAATCACTTGCTCTAGCAATTGCGCTTGTTCACCAAGATCGTCATCTTCATCGATGCCTAATTTGGCAATCTCTTCTAAGTCAGCCAGTGCTTCTTTAGCGTCATCAGATGCTTTATTAAGAGCAACGCCTGCTAGACCTAACCCAGAAATAAAGTGGTTTACAAAGTCGGACACACTGTCGGCTAATGCGAATAAGCCTTCTTCGCCCGGCTCATCTGGCAATAGTAAAGAC
The DNA here is from genome assembly GCF_033338655.1 of Vibrio sp. Vb1729. Classification (NCBI taxonomy): domain Bacteria; kingdom Pseudomonadati; phylum Pseudomonadota; class Gammaproteobacteria; order Vibrionales; family Vibrionaceae; genus Vibrio; species Vibrio sp. Vb1729. Next base: position 35,139 of record NZ_JAWOTB010000013.1, read on the forward strand.
AGCTCCATTGATGTGCCAGTAAGCTCATTAACAGTAACGTTGAATATGCTCTGAGCAAAAGTGAGTGCTGTCGAGGGCCACCCCATCCCATCATTGGTGTAGTCAAAAAGAATCGGCTGCCAAGTTTGATCATTGATCGCCAATCCACCACTTAACATGCCAACAAATAAGCCATGTAACTCCGCCGGTGTCACAGCCAGGCTTGCCGATTGCAGTTCAGCAGCAATAGATTGGTATTCAGGAAGGGTGATTTCACTCATAACTTGGCTCATTCTTGCGTAATAATGTATTGGTATATCCTACCATCAAGGTTAGTGGTCTGAAACGGCTATCAAATTCAATTTTGGACAGCATTTGTTCAATTTGCCCAATTCCTGTGTGATCTCGTCATCATTTCTCTTTCTGTGATGGGAAATGCTTGAATCTTAATAGCGGTTTTCCTATAGTTTGCTCCTCGGTAGTTGTATGAAGCAACACCTTAGATAGCGCGAATATAGAGTTTATTCATCATGAGCAATCAAGCGATCGACGTTGAAATATTAGGCAAACTTACACGAGTGAATTGTCCGACAGGACAAGAAGAGTCTCTTGTTGCAGCGGCAAAAGATCTGGATCGCCGATTGAAAGAAATGAGCGAACGTACTAAGGTAACCAATGAAATCCAACTGCTGACCTTTGCTGCATTGAATATTTGCTATGAGTTGCACACCAAGTCATACGAATCCAATGGTCAACAGCAAGAAATTACTGAGCGAATGGAAAAGCTCACCGCGTCTTTAGAGAACGCACTAAGCAAAGTTACGCAAGGACAGCAGTAAATACAAAATTTACCCTGGGGTGTGCGTCAGCAGGATTTAAGTCCCTGAGCCGATAAGCAATACCTAAGGGTTAGTATTTGGTAACTATTGAGCAAGCTCGGCATGCACCGAGAAGCCTACGGTTGTCATTGCTGATCCGCCTTGAACCAGCTGGTTCAAGGGCCACAATCCTCAACGGCACCCTGGGGTATTCTCTCTATGTCAGACCTCTCTCGACAAGACTTCCGCAAACTGATTCGTGAAAAGCGCAACGCTCTGTGCAGTGATACACAATACCAAGCGGGAATCGACCTTATTACTCAATTTTCCCAACTTCCTGAAATCGAGCAGGCGCAACATATTGCCATCTACCTTTCTGCAGACGGTGAGCTTGATACTAAACCGCTCATTGAATGGTTATGGCAACAGGGAAAATCGGTTTATCTGCCCGTCATCCATCCCTTTTCTAAAGGTCAGTTACTGTTTCTTCAGTATATAAGTGATGAACAGCTCGTCTACAACAAGTACGGCATCTTAGAGCCCAAGCTCGATATCAGACACCTCAAACCCGTTCGCCAGCTTGATTTAATCTGCACGCCTTTAGTTGGGTTCGACAGTATCGGACACCGCTTAGGCATGGGCGGGGGGTACTACGATCGTACTCTGTCACGTTGGTTTATAACTGGAGAGGGAGCTAAACCTGTCGGTATCGCTCATGACTGCCAACATGTAGAACGCTTACCAATTGAAAGCTGGGACATTCCATTACCTAAGATCGTGACCCCAAGCCAAATATGGCAATGGGAAAGTGACAAGTAAGCCGCTATAATCACGCCCGCAAACGTTAACGAACATCTATTCAGGAGATTGGCATGACTCAAGATGAAATGAAAAAAGCGGCTGGTTGGGCAGCACTAAAATATGTTGAGAAAGGCAGCATTGTCGGTGTTGGTACTGGCTCTACCGTGAATCACTTCATCGATGCACTAGGCACTATCAAAGATGATATTAAAGGTGCAGTGTCTAGCTCTGTCGCTTCAACTGAGCGCCTTAAAGAGCTTGGTATTGAAGTATACGAGTGTAACGATGTAATGAAGCTGGATGTGTATGTTGATGGCGCAGATGAGATCAACCCAGCACGTGAAATGATCAAAGGTGGCGGCGCGGCTCTGACTCGTGAGAAAATTGTCGCAGCAATCTCTGATAAGTTCGTATGTATCGTTGACGGCACTAAAGCAGTTGACGTACTTGGCCAGTTCCCATTGCCTGTTGAAGTAATCCCAATGGCACGCTCTTACGTGGCTCGTGAATTGGTAAAACTAGGTGGTGACCCAGCTTACCGTGAAGGCGTTGTGACTGACAACGGCAACGTGATTCTGGATGTGCACAATATGCAAATTACCAACCCGAAAGAAATGGAAGACAAAATAAACGGCATCGCTGGTGTGGTGACTGTGGGTCTTTTCGCTCATCGTGGTGCAGACGTAGTGATCACTGGCACACCAGAAGGTGCAAAAATTGAAGAATAAATAACAGCCCAAAATGAACCTATCTGGTTCACTTTTCTGTTATTTCATTACATACGGTGCTGCAAGGCACCGTTTTTTATTCCTTTCTATAAGAAAATTATCTCTTATTCCGTAATTTTCTTACCCAAAGCAATTTTTTTTTGTTACTTTATTGAACAGAAGACGCACAGGGAAACGTTTGTCTTCCTACAAAACTGTTAATTATCCCCTTTTTAATAGTTTTGTCCAATGTGCGCCACATTAGCCCACCTTTCCATTTTAAGGACGAGAAAAAATGGCCAAAGTTTCACTGGAAAAAGAAAAGATTAAGATCCTCTTGTTAGAGGGACTCCACCCTTCTTCAGTTGAAGTTCTTCAAGCAGCTGGTTATACCAACATTGAATACCATAAAGGTTCCCTTCCGGAAGAAGAACTAATTGAAGCGGTAAAAGACGTGCACTTCATTGGTATCCGCTCCCGTACGAACCTATCCGAAGAGGTAATCAATGCGGCGAACAAGCTGGTTGCAATTGGCTGTTTTTGTATTGGCACTAACCAAGTAAACCTAGACGCAGCAGCAAAACGCGGTATTCCTGTCTTTAATGCACCATTCTCTAACACTCGAAGCGTGGCAGAGCTTGTACTTGGGCAAATCCTTTTACTAGTGCGTGGTATTCCTGAAAAGAATGCTCTTGCACATCGCGGTATTTGGAAGAAAAGTGCAGACAACTCTTACGAAGCTCGTGGTAAGTGCCTTGGCATTATCGGATACGGTCACATTGGTACGCAGCTTGGTATTATTGCCGAAAACTTAGGTATGCGCGTTTACTACTACGATATTGAGAACAAACTGTCCCTTGGTAATGCGACGCAAGTACATACCATGAGTGAACTATTGAACAAATGTGATGTGATTTCTTTGCACGTTCCCGAAACACCGGAAACGAAAAACATGATGGGTGAAGCTGAATTTGCTCGAATGAAACCAGGTTCCATCTTTATCAACGCGGCACGTGGCACCGTTGTGGATATTCCTGCACTTTGCCATAGCTTAGAAGCTGGTCACCTTGCCGGCGCTGCAATTGATGTATTCCCAACTGAACCAAAAACAAATGCTGACCCGTTCGAGTCTCCTTTACAAAAATTCGATAACGTCATTCTCACTCCACACGTTGGTGGTTCAACGCAAGAAGCACAAGAGAATATCGGCTTAGAAGTGGCGGGCAAACTGGCTAAGTACTCTGATAACGGCTCGACACTTTCAAGCGTAAACTTCCCTGAAGTGTCATTGCCAGAACACAGTGGTGAGTGCTCTCGTCTGCTTCATATCCATAAGAACCGTCCTGGTATTCTAACTCAGATCAACACCATCTTTGCTGAAGAAGGCATTAACATTGCCGCGCAGTACCTACAAACAGCCGCTGAAATAGGCTACGTAGTGATCGACGTTGAAACTGAACGAGCAGAAGAAGCTCTAACAAAGCTCAAAAACATTGAAGGCACAATCCGTGCTCGTATCCTTCACTAAACAGTGAAACAGAAACGACAAAGGCAGGGGTTATGACTCCCTGCCTTTTGCTTTTTACTGTTTGCTAAGCCTTACTTTAGCTTATAAATGACATCGACTTGATCGCGAATGATCATAGTTGAATCTTGGTAGCTATTCGCTCCTTCTTTACTATCCATCGCCATTGAACGCATTAACACAGGCTGAACGTGCATCTGTCTGTAATTGATCTGCCATACATCGCCCAACTTTTTCTCAAAACCAGTCGCTAATGACCCTGCTTTTTCTCTTGCGTCCTTAATCGCAGCCATTCGTGCCTTTTGCTGATACTCGGCTTGGTTGCTTACCTTAAGTTGAATATTATCAACCTGATTAATTCCCGCTTCTAACGCCATATCTAGGTATTGGTTAAGGTTTTTCAGATCCGTCACCGTGACATCAATACTGCGAGATGCTCGATACCCAACAAGTTCTGCTTTTCCTGATTTAGGGTAATGGTACTGAGGAGCAAGGTATAAATTCGAGCTAGTAATATTGTCTTTTGACAAGCCGGCATCCGATAAGCTTTTTAGAAACTCTTCAACGGTTTTATCTACGGACAATTTCGCTTGTTCGGCCGTCATTGTCGTATCGACTACTTTTACAGAAAACGTAGCCATATCAGGTGTGGCCGTCACTTCGCCATACCCCATTGTCGTAACATGAGCAAACTCTGGCGTATTCGCCAAAACTGAAGCACTGGTAAGGCTGAGTGCTGAAGCCAGCAAAAATGAATACAATTTCATTCAATAAATCCATCCATACAAAATTAAGTACTTAATCTCAGATTCCAACATCACTATCATGGCTGAGAAAGCGTGTGGTTTCATAATAGAAACTTCCGCCGATTATCCAAGCACCCATAGTGACTTCTAACACAACTTTGACTATGTAACATTGGCGTAATTTTTAAACAAAACACACTTAAGTTAACGATATGCAGCTCTGACGAACTTATTGAGGTAGATGCTGCTGCGCATACCCCACTATCGCATGTGAGATTTCTTGTAGTACCCCAGTTTCTAACTGCCAGTGGTGCCAATAAATCCGATGGGACATTAAAAAACCTGGAGTCACATCAACCAACACACCTCTGTCTAATTCGTCGGTAATTTGCAAGCGGGGGATCAAGCAATAAGCTACACCAGCTAACGCCACTTTTAGAAACGCTTCAGAACTACTGATGTTGTGATGAATAACGCTGTCAGGATTGACGTTAAAGTGCTCGGTAAGAAATGTTTTATGTAGATCATCATATTGGTCATATGAAACGGCCGGTGCTTTTGCCAATGTCTGATTATTTACGCCTTTAGAAAAATAACGCTGATAGAACTCTGGGCTCGCGACACAAACATAATCGATGCGACCTAAATAGTCTGCTCTGCATCCGGGGATTGGCTGGGACTCCAAGCTGATCGCTCCTGTCACTTCGCCACTTTTGAGTTTTTCAATAGAGCGGTATTCACCATAGATAGTCAGTTTTAGTTCAACTTGACGCTGCTTCATAACATTTTGCAGCGCTGGCAGTAGCCATGTTGCAAGGCTATCTGCATTAGTCGCTAAAGAGAGTTGCACAGGTCGCGTACTGGTATCATTTTTTAGTTCGGGGAGAATTTCATGCTCTAGCAAGCGTACTCGCCGATAAAGACCCAACAATTTTTTACCAATTGGCGTTGGCTTAGGTGGCTGGCTTCGAATTAAAACAGGCTGCGCGAGAAACTTCTCTAACTGCTTGATACGTTGAGAAATGGCGGATTGAGAAACAAATAAATGCTCGGCAGCACGCTCAAAGCTACCCTGATAAACTATAGCGTCTAATGCCTCAATCCATTTGTAATCTAACCCTCGCATACCTTTCCTCTCACTCTTGATCAAACGCCTCCCGTTAAATTAGTCTATCTAATGTAAGATTAAAATCATTAATTATACTTATTTAGATAAACGCTTTATCTTTCCCTTTTCTGTAAATGTATTTGTTATTTTGAAGTGAGGTGAAGTGTGAGCTTGTGGGTTCTATTGCAAGGTTTTGGTTTAGGAGCATCAATGATCATTCCGATCGGCGCGCAAAATGCGTATGTTTTGAATCAAGGCATAAAGCGTAACCACCACCTAACAACCGCCACTATTTGTAGCGTGCTAGATATGATTTTCATCTCTCTAGGTATCTTTGGTGGTGGTGCAATTCTGCCTCAAAATGAAATCTTACTGACGTCGGTGACACTTGGTGGTATTGCTTTCTTGAGCTTCTATGGACTGCTCTCGCTAAAAAGTGCTTTTAAGCCAGAGAGTGAATCGGAATCAAAAGGGGAGATCGTAGCTCGAGGTCGTCGAACAGTTATTCTAGGTGCGTTAGCTGTCACTGTGCTTAATCCGCACTTATATTTAGATACAGTCGTTATTCTAGGTTCGATCGGTGGACAATTTGAAGGCCATGATCGCATTGCTTTTGCACTAGGTACGATTATGGCTTCCTTTGTTTGGTTCTACACTTTATCGATAGGAGCAGCCAAACTAGGTCCAACACTCTCTCAACCAAAAGTGAAAAAAACTATCGACATTGCAATCGCAATGATGATGTTCACAATAGCGTATATCTTAGCGAGTGAGCTTATTGATAAGTATTGGTAATCACCAGGTAGTAAGGCAGCAAAGACATGGAGTCACTAAAACGTATTTATAACAACAATAGAGAGCGATTCAACGCGCTCTCTATTCCTTTTCGGGAATGGCAGCACGAAGCCATCTTAGACTTTGAGACAGATATACGCATTGCGAGAGAGCTTGGTTGGACGGGTACGCATACCAAAAGCCTCTTTTTAACACTCAAAGGACAAGGTTACGCGGTTTATCTGACAGATAAGGACTCGCGCCTCGATGCCAAGCAGATTAAAGCGATTACAGGTAAACGTCCCTCTATTTGTAATGACGATGAAATGGTCGAAGTGTTAGGTTGCGTACCCGGCGCGGTTTGCCCAATAGGCTTACCGGAATACATCACTATCATTGTTGATACCAATCTCTATCAACATCAAGAGTTGCTCTATACGCCTGGCTTACCTGAGTTCACATTTGGATTTGCAGGTAAACATCTAAAACGCCTCTTACTTGCTGGTCATCACACCCTTTACGAAATATAAAAAAGCGAGGCCTATTGGCCTCGCTTTCGAATATCGACTGCTTTTGATTAAGCGTCGACTTTGTTCAGGTGAACATCCATTTGTGGGAATGGAATCTCGATACCATTTTCATCCAATGCTTCTTTAATACCTTGCATTGCATCAAAGTATACGCCCCAGTAATCTGCAGTTTTCACCCATGGACGAACCACAAAGTTAACTGAAGAGTCTGCTAACGTAAGTACACCAATTGTGATATCTGGGTCTTTCAAGATACGTGGATCTTTCTCTAGCGTCTCACGAATCACTTTCTTCGTTAGTTTAAGGTCTGCTTTGTATGAAACACCAATCGCTAGGTCGACACGTCGTGTCGCATGGCGAGAGTAGTTAGTAATGGCACCGCCGATAACTGAAGAGTTAGGCACAACAACCATTTTGTTGTCTGGTGTTTTTAGAACTGTTTGGAAGATTTGAATTGCTTCAACACTACCCGCTACACCACCGATTTCTACGTAGTCGCCTGATTTGAATGGACGGAACGCAACAATAAGTACGCCTGCTGCAAAGTTTGATAGTGAACCTTGTAGTGCAAGACCAACAGCAAGACCTGCCGCACCAATCACAGCAACAACAGAAGCGGTTTGAACTCCTAATCGACCAAGAGCCGCGATTAGCACGATTACAAATAGCAAGTAACGAACAAGACCGTGAATAAATTCAACGACGGCCTTATCCATGTTTTTCTTTTCTAGTACTTTAGAAACACTACCAGCGACTGCCTTAACGATAAGATTACCGATAAACAGAATAAGCACCGCAGAGATAATGTTCACACCGTACTGAACCAGTAGATCTGAATTGTTTGTCAGCCAAGTTTCAGCCTGAGTTAGACCATCCGTTAAAGTGGTATCGATACCCACCGATTCACCTGCCATAATTCTTATCCTCAAAATAAAGAGATATAAATCCAATTGCCGTTAATTTATGAACCTTGTTTTTTAAAGGCTCTTTTCTAAAACAACATCCCTATTGCTCCACTGAACAGTGTCAGATTTTTGGCACAATATCCCAACTCTGACTTTTTTCAAAGTCAGAGTTTCGCAAAGATATGCAAAACAAGACTTTATCAGAGCTTTCTGACACTGACTTGTTACAGGTTACGCAATGCACTCTGATTTCGCCACTCTTAAGACTGATATTCCCATGTTTTCTTTAAAAAAAACGTTAAAGGTGAGATATCTCACTAGCAAATACAACCTAACGCATAAAAATATCGGGAGAAAGCAGAAGGGAAGAAAATGATAGATATAAAAAAACCCGCTCAAAGAGCGGGTTTTTAAGTAACTTAATCAGTAACGATTATAGTACGTCAACTGCGTTAAGGTCAGCAAATGCTTGCTCTAGACGAGTAACCATTGAAGCTTGGCCTGCACGTAGCCATACGCGTGGATCGTAGTACTTCTTGTTTGGTGCATCTTCACCAGTTGGGTTACCGATCTGACCTTGTAGGTAATCGTGGTTTTCAGCTTCGAACTTACGGATACCATCCCAAGTAGCCCACTGTGTATCAGTATCGATGTTCATTTTGATTACACCGTAGCCGATAGATTCACGGATTTCTTCTAGAGAAGAACCTGAACCGCCGTGGAATACGAAGTTTAGAGAGTTCGCTGGAAGACCGAATTTCTCAGAAACGTGCGCTTGAGAATCACGTAGGATAGTTGGAGTTAGTACAACGTTACCTGGCTTGTATACGCCGTGTACGTTACCGAAAGATGCTGCGATAGTGAAACGGTGGCTGATTGCGCTTAGTTTCTCGTATGCGTATGCAACGTCTTCTGGAGAAGTGTATAGCTCAGACGCATCCATATCAGAGTTGTCAACGCCGTCTTCTTCACCACCAGTACAACCTAATTCGATTTCTAGAGTCATGTTCATTTTAGCCATGCGCTCTAGGTACTTAGCAGAAATTTCGATGTTCTCTTCTAGAGACTCTTCAGAAAGGTCGATCATGTGAGAAGAGAATAGTGGCTTACCAGTTTGCGCGAAGTACTCTTCACCAGCGTCTAGTAGACCGTCGATCCAAGGAAGTAGTTTCTTAGCTGCGTGGTCAGTGTGTAGGATTACTGGAACACCGTAAGCTTCAGCTACAGCGTGAACGTATTTCGCACCAGCAACAGCACCTAGGATTTGAGCTTCTTGACCTTCAAGTTTTAGACCTTTACCAGCAAAGAAAGCAGCGCCACCGTTAGAGAACTGAACGATAACTGGAGCTTTAACTTTTGCAGCTGCTTCAAGTACTGCGTTTACAGAGTCAGTACCCACACAGTTTACTGCTGGAAGTGCAAAGCTGTTTTCTTTTGCAACTTCAAATACTTTCTGAACGTCATCGCCAGAGATAACACCTGGTTTTACGAAGTCGAAGATCTTAGACATGGATGTAATCCTATTTATCTGTCGTTTTTAAACAAAACTTGTTAAGTTGAAAATCTTGCAAACGTTTGCTCACAACTGAGGCTATTCTAGCAGAGTTCCTCACACGTTGCAGCAAACAAGAAAGCGGGAGAATCACTCCCCCGCTTTGCTTTAATTACTTAGCGCGTGCTTCTAGCATTTCTACTGCTGGAAGAACTTTACCTTCTACGAATTCAAGGAAAGCGCCGCCGCCAGTAGAGATGTAAGATACATCCGCTTTGATACCGAACTTGTCGATAGCCGCTAGCGTGTCACCACCACCAGCAACAGAGAAGCCTTCAGAAGCTGCGATAGCTTCAGAGATGCCTTTAGTACCTGCTTCGAAGTTCTTGAATTCGAATACGCCTACTGGACCATTCCATAGGATAGTCTTAGCGTTTTTAAGGATTTCAGCTAGTTCAGCAGTTGAATCTGGACCAAGGTCGAAGATCATGTCGTCGTCTTGTACTTCAGAAACGTGCTTGATTTCAGCTTCTGCGTTCTCGTCAAATGCTTTCGCACATGCAACGTCAGTTGCTACTGGAATTGCACACTCGTCCATTAGCTTCTTAGCTGTTTCAACTAGGTCTGCTTCGTATAGAGACTTACCAACGTTGTGGCCAGCAGCTGCGATGAATGTGTTAGCAATACCACCACCAACAACGAGTTGGTCAGCGATTTTAGATAGAGACTCAAGAACAGTTAGCTTAGTAGAAACTTTTGAACCACCTACGATAGCAACCATTGGACGAGCTGGCTTGTCCATTGCTTTGCCTAGCGCTTCTAGTTCGTTTGCTAGTAGAGGACCAGCACATGCTACGTCTGCGTGCATGCCAACGCCGTGAGTAGATGCTTGAGCACGGTGAGCCGTACCGAATGCGTCCATTACGAATACGTCACATAGTGCTGCGTATTTCTTAGATAGCTCTTCGTCGTTTTTCTTTTCGCCTTTGTTGAAGCGAACGTTTTCAAGAACAACAAGTTCACCCGCATTTAGCTCTAGGCCATCTAGGTAATCTTTTGCTAGCTTCACTTCGCAATCTAGTGCGTCGTTTAGGTAGTTAACAACTGGTTGTAGAGAGAACTCTTCAGCGTATTCACCTTCAGTTGGGCGACCTAGGTGAGACGTAACCATTACTTTAGCGCCTGCTTCTAGGCAGTGCTTAATAGTTGGAAGAGATGCGATGATACGTGCATCCGAAGTTACTTTACCGTCTTTTACTGGCACGTTTAGGTCAGCACGGATAAATACACGTTTACCTGCAAGATCCAGGTCAGTCATCTTGATTACAGACATGATGTGTCCTCTCAAATATTTAATAATTAAAGTTTTTGAAAACTCGGCAACCCTGCCAAGCCTGTTAATTCTTCAAACTGGTTATAGATATGGAGATATTATGGATTTATTTCAAGGCTAGAAATAAAAATTCTCCATCACTTCTTCGTCATTACTGTTCCACTTGCGAAGAAGCTTGCATTGCTAAGGCAGTATCCAGCATCCGGTTAGCAAAGCCCCATTCGTTGTCGCACCAAACGAGCATTTTTACGAGTTGCCCGTTACTCACTCTAGTCTGGCTTCCATCCACAATCGCACTATGGGGGTCGTGGTTAAAGTCGATGGAAACGAGTGGCGATTCAGTATAGTCAACAATGTTACGTAATGTACACTGAGATGCGTTAACAATGGTTTGATTTACGTCATTAACTTTCACATTTGTACTAATTGTGACACTTAAATCCATTGCTGTGACGTTAACCGTTGGAACACGAACAGAAATTGCTTCGAATTTGTTGGAAAATTTCGGGAAGATTCTTTCAATCCCCTTATGCAACTTAGTGTCCACCGGAATAATAGATTGGCTTGCAGCGCGGGTACGGCGTAAGTCGTTATGATACGCATCAATTACTTGTTGATCGTTCATGGACGAATGAATTGTGGTAATGGTGCCAGACTCTATGCCGAAGGCTTCGTCTAATACTTTAATGATGGGAACGATACAGTTGGTGGTGCAAGATCCATTGGAGACAACACGGTGCTCGTCTTTCAGAGTTTCGTGGTTCACACCATAGATAATCGTATTATCTAGGTCGTTTGCGCCCGGGTGCGAAAACAGTACTTTCTTCGCGCCAGCTTCTATATGCGCTTGCCCATCCGCTTGCGAACCAAATACGCCAGTGCAATCCAAGACGATATCAACTTCTAAATCACGCCAAGGAAGTAATTCGATTTCGGAGAGGTGGAGAATGCGAATGGAATCATATTCACCGCTGTCATGATGAACATGCAAATGTTCTTGGTCATGGGAAATTTTTTTACCAAAGCGACCATGACTGGTGTCATATTGCAGTAGGTGTGCCATCGCCTCTGGCTGTGCTAGTTCGTTAACCGCCACAACCTTGATCTGCTGGTGTTTTCCGCTTTCATACACCGCTCGCAGAACATTACGACCTATACGTCCAAATCCATTGATCGCAACCTTTAGCATTTATCCTTCGCCCTACCAAAAATTTCGTGTCACAGATACTACCTGATCAGGCTGACAAACGCACCTGTTGAATCACAGTAAAGCAGGATTAAAAAAGGTCGAGACTATGCTCGACCTTATTACAACGATAGATAATTAAAATGCGACGTCTAAACCTAACCAGTAGCGACGACCATCTTCAATATATCCGTATTCTTCGTAACTGATTTCCTCGTCCAGCAAGTTATAGATAGCGCCTTTAATACGAGTATTGTCGGTTAACTGGTATGTCACACCGGCGTCCACAAAGGTATAAGCTGGTTCTACAATACTGTTTCTTGATGGGCCAGTAACCGGATCCATTTCTTTACCTCGGTACGTGACTTTCGCCCAGCTCTCTAGATCTGTTGTCGTTTGCCAAGTCACATCCACATTAAACAGATGCTTTGGTAACTGCTGCAGCGGCATGCCTTTGTATTCACCTGTTTTTTGCTCTGAGTCGGTAAATGTGTAGCTCGAGCTAAGGTAAATGGTTTCCGTTAACGGCGATGCTAAGGTCGCTTCAATACCTTGTGTGACGGCTTCATCCACGTTAATACGGTACGTTGGATCTGCGCCCCATTGGTTTGGACCATCAGTACAGATAGTGTCTGGACAAACAACACGTGTGATCTTGTCTTTGAATTCGTTATGGAACGCTGTCAAAGAGACATCTAAGCCAGAATCACCTTGATACAAGACGCTGATTTCTTTGTTTAGCGACGTTTCAGGGTCAAGATCTGGGTTACCGTAGATATTACCGCCACCACTGACTTGCGCCCAGCCAGGAGTAATTTCACGTAATTGTGGAGAACGGAAACCTGTTGCCACACCGCCTTTCACCGTCCAAGACGGATCAACTCGCCATACACCGTAAACACGCGGACTAAAGTGCGCGCCATAGTTTTCGTCATGATCTAGGCGACCACCAAGCGTAACGCTAAACGGATCAGCGATTCTCCATTCATCTTCAATGAAAACAGCCCACTGCGTATTCGATGTTTCAGTCTTCGACGACGCTTTGTTGGAGGTGAAATCCTCAAGCTCTGCATGAGTAGCGTCCACACCCGTCGTCAACGTATGGTTTCCAATACCAGTCACCAAGCTCGATTTGAACGTGGTGTTGGTTATCGTCATCTCACGAGATTTGTTCTCGCTCTCTTCTCGCTGTAAGTAAGTATCTGAAATGCCAATCGAATCCCAATCACCGTTGTGGCTTACCGTTACGTAATTACGACGATATTCATTCAGTGAGTCTTCACACCCACCACGACACCCAGTAGTCGGCACTGAAAGGCCTACATTACCACGACGACTTTGTGCCGACGTGCCGCCCTCTAATTGCACCGAGTGGCGATCATTAATCTGGTAAGTCAGTTTTGAAGAGATACTCTGCATATCTTTATCTTCATAACCGTATTCGATGTCATCTTCTTCTCTGGTTGTGTACTGACCATATACTTGGAGAGATAAATTTTCAGCCAACGGACCATTAACGAAAAAGTTCGCGCTCTGCTCTCCACCTGAGCGGCTATTCTCTTGTAGTACCGTGCCCAGTTGAACATTACCCGTCCAGTCTAGCGCATCTTTTCGTGTGATGACGTTAATCACACCACCAATCGCATCAGAACCGTAAAGCGTCGACATTGGGCCACGAATAACTTCGATTCGCTCAATCGCTTGAAGAGGAGGTAACCAACCTTGTTCGATACCAGGGCCGTCACTATTTGGACGAGTTTCACGCGTACTTTGACGTTTACCATCGACCAGTATCAAAGTGTATTTAGAACCCATACCACGGATACTAATGTCGGTGGTATCACCACCACCTGTCACGACAACACCTGGCACACTTTTTAGTGCATCAGTCACATCGCGGTAATAACGGGAGTCCAACTCCTCACGTGAAATCACACTAATACTTGCAGGCGCGTCCGCTTGAGATTGCTCATAACTTGATGCAGTTACAACCACTGTTTCCATTTTAGAAACTGCATCATTGGCAAAAACATGAGGGACACTGACGAAGGCTAAAATACCAGTTGCGGTAATAACTGGCAGTCTAAGAGTAGACATCTACATCTCCATAATTGATAATGATTATTATTTTCGAAAGTGAATTATTCACAAATAGAATGAGATGCATAGTGAGAGTTATGGAACGGTTCTTTCCATTTATGGAACTCGTACATAACGCAGTAAGGAGTAAAAGAAATATGCACGACTTAGCATCAATTAGAGCCTTTGATGCGCTCAATCAGCATAAAAGTTTGACAGCAGCTGCTAAAGCCCTTAATCAGCCAAAATCAACGCTAAGTCGTCGCTTGGCACAATTAGAAGAAGACTTCGGTCAGGCTCTAACCGCCAGACAAGGTAATCGATTAGTTCTGACAAGAGCTGGAGAAATCTTTGCCCACTACAGCCGCCAGATTCTTGAGTTAAGTGAAGAGAGTTATGATGCACTCCAAGGTTTAACGAACCAAGTTTCAGGGCCACTGCATATTGTTTGTCACACTGCCTTAGTTAGAAGCTGGCTAGGCGGCGTACTCAATCGTTTTCTTGCTGATAATCCCGATGTTAGAGTTCAACTTACCAGTGACTTTTCTGAAGCGCACCATGACCCAGATTTGTTCATCTGGCTCGGTGAACGTAAAGAGCTAGACTGGCGAAAAGAAGTGCTGGGGGTATTTCGCTATACGCCTTTTGCCTCTCCAAATTATCTAAAACAACATGGGCCTATACCGCACCCCAAAGAACTTGAAGCACATCCATGGATCGATTTTGGTTCAGTGCAAGAAAATGGATTGATGCTAGCACACCCTCAACACGGTGAGTTCTTTTTAGAACCCTTTGTTAGTCGGTTATACAGCGACAACATAGCAATGCAAATAGACAGTATCGCGAATGGTCATGGTATTGGACTGCTGCCGACTTGGACAGCATGCGGCTATGAGAAACATCACCCAGGGCGAATCACACCTTGCTTAGAAGGTTGGCTTTCTGAGCCTATTTCCATTAACTGCTATACACCAGCAGGACGACCACCACTGCGCTTATCCGTACTTTTAGACTGCATTCACCAAAGCATTCCACAAGGTTGGAAAACCTGACAAAAATAAAAAGGCCATCATAATGATGGCCTTTCTAACTTTAGCATCTAACAGTTGTCGTTTACGTTCGACTGTTTAGATGGTCCTGCAATTACGCTAGCAATTCTTTAGCTGTGTTCACTACGTTTTCAGTCGTGAAGCCAAACATCTCGAATAGCTGACCAGCAGGTGCTGATTCACCGAATGTTGTCATACCGATGATGCGACCGTCGAAGCCTACGTACTTGTACCAGAAATCCGCAATGCCCGCTTCAATAGCGATACGTGCCGTTACGTCTGATGGCAGTACAGATTCACGGTAAGCAGCGTCTTGTTTGTCGAATGCGTCTGTTGATGGCATTGAAACAACGCGTACT
This sequence comes from Vibrio sp. Vb1729, assembly GCF_033338655.1. NCBI lineage: Bacteria > Pseudomonadati > Pseudomonadota > Gammaproteobacteria > Vibrionales > Vibrionaceae > Vibrio > Vibrio sp. Vb1729. The sequence continues at coordinate 50,530 of NZ_JAWOTB010000013.1, forward strand.
TTCTTGCCTTCTGAAGTTAGTTGCTCAGCGGCTTTCACTGCAAGCTCAACCTCAGAACCTGTTGCGATAAGGATTAGCTCAGGCTTACCTTCGCTATCTTTCAGGATGTAAGCACCTTTCGCGATGTCTGCGACTTGTTCAGCAGTACGCTCTTGTTGCGCTAGGTTTTGACGAGAGAAGATAAGTGCAGTTGGTGCATCTTTACGTTCAATCGCTAGTTTCCATGCAACTGCAGACTCAACTTGGTCACATGGGCGCCATGTGCTCATGTTTGGAGTTACACGTAGAGACGCCATTTGCTCAACAGGTTGGTGAGTTGGGCCATCTTCGCCAAGACCGATCGAATCATGCGTGTAAACTTGGATGTTCTGAATTTTCATCAGCGCAGCCATACGCATTGCGTTACGAGCATATTCCATGAACATTAGGAATGTTGCGCCGTAAGGAACGAAACCACCGTGCAATGCGATACCGTTGATGATAGCGGTCATACCGAATTCACGCACACCGTAGTGGATGTAGTTGCCAGAGAAGTCCTCCATTTCTAGAGACTTAGAACCAGACCACATGGTCAGGTTAGAAGGCGCTAGGTCAGCAGAACCACCCATAAACTCAGGAAGCATTTGACCAAACGCTTCTAGTGCATTTTGCGACGCTTTACGTGATGCAATGTTCGCTGGATTTGCTTGAAGATCGGCAATGATTTGGTTCGCTTTTTCTTCCCACTGTGCAGGAAGTTCGCCGTTTAGACGACGTTTAAGCTCTGCCGCTTCTGCAGGGTAAGCTGCAGCGTATGCTTCTAATTTTTCATTCCAAGCTGCTTCTTTCGCGGCGCCCGCTTCTTTTGCATCCCACTCAGCGTAAACATCTGCCGGGATCTCAAATGGGCCGTACTCCCAACCTAGGTATTCGCGAGCCGCTTGGATTTCATCGTGACCTAGTGGTGCACCGTGACAGTCGTGCGAACTAGACTTGTTAGGAGAACCGAAACCGATAATTGTTTTGGTACAGATAAGCGTAGGACGTGGGTCCGCTTTTGCTGCTTCAATTGCTGCGTTGATCGCGTCTGAGTCGTGACCATCGACTGCTGGGATTACATGCCAGCCGTACGCTTCAAAACGCTTAGGTGTATCGTCAGAGAACCAGCCTTCAACGTGACCGTCGATAGAAATGCCGTTGTCATCCCAAAACGCGATCAGTTTGCCTAGACCTAACGTCCCAGCAAGAGAGCATGCTTCATGCGAGATGCCTTCCATTAGACAGCCGTCACCCATGAACACATACGTAAAGTGGTCAACGATATCGTGACCTTCTTTGTTGAACTGTGCCGCTAGTGCTTTCTCTGCGATCGCCATACCAACAGCGTTAGTGATGCCTTGACCTAGAGGACCCGTTGTTGTCTCGATACCAGGCGCGTAGCCGTACTCTGGGTGACCTGGGGTTTTTGAGTGCAATTGACGGAAGTTTTTCAGATCGTCAATAGATAGCTCGTAACCGCTTAAGTGCAGTAGAGAGTAAATAAGCATTGACCCATGACCGTTTGACAGCACAAAGCGATCGCGGTCGGCCCACTCTGGGTTTGAAGGGTTATGGTTTAGGTGAGAGCGCCAAAGAACTTCAGCGATATCAGCCATACCCATTGGTGCGCCTGGGTGGCCTGAGTTAGCTTGTTGAACACCATCCATGCTTAGAGCACGAATTGCATTGGCAAGATGTTTACGAGACGACATGTCTGCTCCTGAGTACATTAAGCGAAACGAAAAGTAGGTCATAATTCTCTCAAAGCCCTGTTGGGTGTGCAAACGTTTTCCAGTCCAAAACCTCACAAATATTGCACCTTTCGCGCCAAATCGTTCGAAGTTCTTAAAATTATCAATAAATCAGGCAAACGTTTGGTTATAACAAAAACCAAAAAAGAGCTTGTAATTCGAGCAATCAAATTTAGAATAGACGTCTAGATGTAGATACACCTACAAAAATTAGTATTAATTTGCGCTGGAGAGTTTATCATTCCCCAGTTTTAAACCAGATATAGTGGAGCTAACATGGCTAAGCACCTGTTTACTTCTGAGTCAGTATCAGAAGGTCATCCAGATAAAATTGCAGACCAGATTTCTGATGCGGTTCTTGACGCGATTCTAGAGCAAGATCCAAAGGCTCGTGTTGCATGTGAGACTTACGTTAAAACCGGTATGGTAATGGTGGGTGGTGAAATCACGACTTCAGCATGGGTAGACATCGAAGAGTTAACTCGTGAAACCGTTCGTGAAATCGGCTACGTACATTCAGATATGGGCTTTGACGCAGATTCTTGTGCGGTACTAAACACAATCGGTAAACAGTCGCCAGATATCAACCAAGGTGTTGATAAAGCTGACCCTAAAGAACAAGGTGCAGGCGACCAAGGCATCATGTTTGGTTACGCTTGTAACGAAACTGAAGTACTAATGCCAGCGCCAATTACTTACTCTCACCGTCTTGTTCAAAAGCAAGCAGAAGTTCGTAAAAACGGCACACTACCTTGGTTGCGTCCTGATGCAAAATCTCAGGTAACATTCCAATACGATCAAGGTAACATCGTTGGTATCGACGCGGTTGTTCTTTCAACTCAACACTGTGATTCAATCTCAACTTCAGACCTGCGTGAAGCGGTAATGGAAGAGATCATTAAGCCAGTGCTACCTTCTGAGTGGATCAACAAAGAAACAAACTTCTTCATTAATCCAACCGGTCGCTTCGTAATCGGTGGTCCTATGGGTGACTGTGGTCTAACTGGTCGTAAGATCATCGTAGATACCTACGGCGGCGCAGCTCGTCACGGTGGCGGTGCGTTTTCTGGTAAAGATCCATCAAAAGTTGACCGTAGTGCAGCATACGCAGCACGCTACGTAGCGAAAAACATCGTAGCGGCAGGCATGGCTGACCGTTGTGAGATCCAACTTTCTTACGCAATCGGTGTTGCTGATCCAACGTCTATCATGGTGGAAACGTTCGGTACTGAGAAAGTATCTCACGACATCATCATTGAAGCGGTTCGTCAATTCTTCGACCTACGTCCATACGGTCTACAAGAAATGCTTAACCTTCTTCAACCTATCTACAAGAAGACAGCGGCTTACGGTCACTTCGGTCGTGAAGAATTCCCGTGGGAAGCAACAGACAAAGCTGCACTTCTACGCGATTTCGCTGGCATCAAATAATCAAGCCAAGCAAGAATCAATCAAGCCCTCGCCTATGGTGGGGGCTTTTTATTTTCAGCAACTTTTATCTAGTCATTTCGACTCATACCGCCCAGCCCCACAAAGCAGTCCTGTTTCTCCCTCATTTTTATACCGAATAAATTTTAAGCAATTATTTGTAAATTATCCCATCTCCGCCAATAGTTAAAATATTGTTAACTCCAATTTAAATAGAGACGTCGGATGCTGGCGACTGTGGAAGCAACACTTAAGTAAAGACATGAGTCAGGCATCTTTATGGCCGATACCAAACTAAGCCAATGCTCAGATGTAAACTTGAAAAAGTCGCTTCAAGTTTGACTGAACAAAAACCGCTGTCAGTTGGTATAAGCGGATAATGTGGGAATAAATCAAGGAGGAGTTATGCCTCGAACTGTTAATCCATCGGACTTCCACAACAAGCGAAAGGAAGTGCCAGACAACGAATACGCCAGAACCATACCGTGCAATACGGTCAATCTTTCTGCACCTTTTCATTGGCTAGCATTAGGTCTGCATGATTTCGTGCGAATGCCACTTATTAGTGCTTTCTATGGCATCTGTTTTATGGCAGCTGCGATAGGCATTGTTTTGCTCGTACAGTGGCAAGGCACACACTTGGTCGTCATGCCCAGTTTGATTGTTTACATGTTAATCGGTCCGTTTCTCGCGCTGGGCTTGTATGATGCCAGTTGGGAGAGAGAGCGCGGACACAAAGCAAGCTTGCTCCATTCAATGAAAGCGATCGGTCGTAACTCAACATCTCAATGGGCGTTCGCCGTGTTACTCGCAGTGTGTATGATATTTTGGATGCGCATTGCCGCTCTACTTCATGCGCTCTACCCTTCTGTTCAAGGGGCACCTTTAAGTGAGTTCCTACCCTTCCTTGTCATCGGCTCTTTAGTTGGCTTTGTTTTGGCTTGTGTGGTGTTTAGCATTTCAGCCTTTTCTATTCCGCTCATGATGGAGCGTCGCGTAGACATGATGACCGCTGTATTTACCAGCTTTAATGCAGTGAAATCCAACATTCCAGCAATGATTGTTTGGGCAGCGATCATCTGTGGCGGTATTCTTATCGGCTTTGCGACCTACGGGATCGGAATGTTGTTTACCATGCCAATTCTAGGCTACGGTACATGGCACGCTTACCATGCCACCATCAAGAAAAAACACACACCATAATTAACTGATGCTATGATCTGGCCCTCGCAAATGCGGGGGCTTTTTTATTTGATTTATCGAGGTGAATTGTGGATATAGAACTCAGCTATAAAGCCAAGCAAGTGATGGCGGGCTGTATCGCGATGGCGGAACAAGCTTTCAAACGTTCTTTCCCGATTCCAACAATCACCTTCGACGTCCGTGGGAAAGCGGCAGGAAAAGCCTACCTTCAATTAAATCAAGTACGCCTAAACCCTGTTTTATTTCGCGAAAACACCCAAGCATTCTTAGATGAAGTCATTCCTCATGAAGTAGCACACCTGATTACTTATCAGGTTTACGGGCGAGTTAGGCCTCACGGTAAAGAATGGAAAGGCGTCATGGAAGCCGTATTTAACGTACCAGCCAAAACCACTCACAGCTTTGAAGTAAAATCCGTTCAAGGTAAAACCTTTGAGTATCGTTGTGGTTGTATGACCTACCCTCTATCGATTCGCCGTCATAATAAAGTGCTGCGCAAAGAGGCTACGTACTCTTGTCAAAAATGCCGCCAACCACTTAACTTCACCGGTATTCAGTTATCGTAGCCCTTACCTCATAGTGTTACTTGCGTTCCCAAAATAAAGATCGAGTTGATCAAAACCTTCCCTTCGCCACTTATTGTTAACTTACTCATCACTAAAGCTATTTTATGCGTGTTATCATGAATAAAGTCATACTTTATAAAGACTTTTATCATGAAATACTTATTCTCTCTGTTGCTTATCGCGCTTTCTAGCACTGCGATTGCCGCGCCACCGAGCTCATTCTCTGCAGCCAAACGTGAGGCGGTCAAAATTTATCAAGACCACCCAACAAGCTTCTACTGTGGCTGTAACATTCAATGGCAAGGCAAGAAAGGCTCACCCGATTTAGCCTCTTGCGGTTACCAAGTCCGTAAACAAGAAAAACGGGCTGCACGAATCGAATGGGAGCACGTTGTTCCTGCGTGGCAATTTGGCCACCAGCGTCAATGCTGGCAAGATGGCGGACGTAAAAACTGTAAGAAAAAAGACAAAACTTTTCGTTTGATGGAAGCAGACTTGCACAACCTAACTCCTGCTATTGGTGAAGTAAACGGTGACCGTTCGAACTACAACTTCAGCCAATGGAACGGTATGGATGGCGTGAGTTATGGTCGCTGTGAGATGCAAGTGAACTTTAAGCAGCGTAAAGTCATGCCACCAGACCGTGCGCGTGGCTCAATTGCTCGTACCTATCTATACATGAGCAAAGAGTACGGTTTCAAACTGTCGAAGCAGCAAACGCAATTAATGAGTGCTTGGAACAAAACCTATCCTGTCGATAAATGGGAATGTGAGCGTGACGAGCGCATTGCAAAAGTACAGGGCAATCACAACCCATTTGTTCAAGAAGCCTGCCGCGCACTGTAACCTCCGACCTCGAAGCGTTTCAATTACTGATATTGAAACGCTTCTTGCCCCTTGTTTTTTCGGTGCAAAGCATCCATGTTAGGGTTTAAGTTTATTCTCTTGCTGGAAATCTCATGCGTACCCCTCGAATTTATCATCCAGAATCCATTCATCAACTTGGCTCACTTGCTTTAAGTGACGACGCAGCAGGCCATATCGGTCGTGTTTTGCGCATGAAAGAAGGCCAAGACGTTCTCCTTTTTGACGGCAGTGGCGCAGAGTTCCCAGCGGTTATCAGTGAAGTCAGCAAGAAATCAGTTTTGGTTAACATCACCGAGCGCGTAGAAAACAGTATTGAATCCCCTTTAGATCTGCACCTTGGTCAAGTCATTTCACGTGGCGATAAGATGGAGTTCACCATCCAAAAGTCTGTTGAACTTGGCGTCAATACCATCACTCCTCTGATTTCTGAACGTTGTGGTGTCAAGCTTGACCAAAAGCGTTTTGAGAAAAAACTCGCGCAATGGCAGAAAATCGCCATCAGTGCCTGTGAGCAATGTGGGCGTAATGTCGTGCCCGAAATTCGTCCAATTATGAGCTTGGAAGAGTGGTGTAAAGAAGAGTACGATGGTTTAAAGCTTAACCTTCACCCTCGTGCTAAATACTCAATCAACACTTTGCCAACCCCGGTTGAAAAAGTGCGCCTACTGATCGGTCCTGAAGGCGGTTTATCGTCTGAAGAAATCGAGATGACTCGAGAATACCAATTTGAAGAAACGCTACTCGGCCCTCGCGTTCTGCGTACCGAAACAGCGGCTCTGACAGCAATTACAGCCTTACAAGTTCGTTTCGGCGATCTTGGTTAAACGGAGAAAAATAATGATCAAACTCGGTATCGTAATGGACCCAATCTCGTCCATTAACATCAAAAAAGACTCTAGCTTTGCCATGATGCTTGAAGCGCAACGACGCGGCTATGAAATCCACTACATGGAAATGAATGATCTGCATCTCGATCAAGGCGTTGCCATTGCAGATACTAAAGTGGTAGAACTAAAAGAAGATCCAAACGGTTGGTACGAGTTCAAATCAGAGCAAACTATCAAACTGTCTGAGCTAGACGCGGTGCTAATGCGTAAAGATCCTCCGTTTGATACTGAATACATCTACGCGACTTACATCCTTGAGCGTGCAGAAGAACAGGGTGCACTGATCGTTAACAAGCCTCAAAGCTTACGTGATTGTAACGAAAAGCTGTTTACAGCATGGTTCCCAGAGCTGACACCTACAACGATCGTGACGCGAAAAGCAGAAAAAATTAAAGAATTTCGTGAAAAACATGGTGATGTCATCCTGAAACCGCTTGATGGTATGGGTGGCGCGTCCATCTTCCGTGTAAAAGAAAACGATCCAAACGTCTCTGTAATCATCGAGACATTGACTAACCACGGTCAAAACTACGCAATGGCACAAACCTTCGTGCCAGACATCAGCAACGGTGACAAACGTATCCTAGTGGTAGATGGCGAACCTATGCCTTACTGTCTAGCACGCATTCCTGCTAAAGGCGAAACGCGCGGCAACCTAGCCGCTGGTGGTACTGGTGAAGCTCGTCCGCTAAGCGAAACCGACCTCAAAATTGCGCAAACCGTTGCTCCGACACTGAAAGAAAAAGGCCTTATCTTTGTTGGCCTTGACGTAATTGGCGACAAGCTAACAGAAATCAACGTCACCAGCCCAACCTGTATTCGCGAAATTGAAGCAGCTTTTGATATCTCAATCACAGGCAAGCTGATGGATGCGATTGAGCGTCGAGTAAAAGGCGAATAACTCAAACTGTATTACAGTTAATAGAGAGCGTAGTACATTAACTTAAGCAAACTCATGCACATACCTAGATGTAAATTGTATGATGTTTGCTTAAGGGCATTTACGAGAGTTAAGGGTCAGTATGAGTATGAATCTCACAAATCACTTTTTGGTTGCCATGCCTGGGATGAAAGATCCGTACTTTCAAAACAGCGTGATCTACGTTTGTGAGCACAACGAAGACGGCGCTATGGGGCTGATGATCAATGCTCCTGTTGATATCACCGTCGGCAACATGCTCAAGCAGGTGGAAGTTCAGCCAGTACACCCGCGCCTATTTGAAGCCAGTCTAGATAGACCAGTTTATAATGGCGGCCCAATCTCGGAAGATCGTGGCTTTATTTTGCATAAACCCAAAGATTACTACGAGTCCAGCGTCCAAATGACCGATGACCTCGCGGTAACCACTTCGCGTGATATTCTGTCGGTGTTAGGAACAGAAGCAGAACCAAGTGATTACTTAGTGGCACTTGGCTACTCCGGTTGGAGTGCAGGCCAATTAGAAAGTGAGCTGGTCGAAAACTCTTGGCTCACCATTGAAGCGACGCCTGAAATTATCTTTAATACACCAATCAACGAGCGTTGGAAGAAAGCGGTCGAAAAGCTGGGCATCGACCCAAGTCACCTTTCAGCAGACTCTGGACATGCTTAGTCCAAATATACAGTTACATTAGATAGAGACACCTTATGTCACGCACAATTATGGCTTTTGACTTTGGAACCAAAAGCATTGGTAGCGCTATTGGCCAAGAAATTACTGGTACAGCTTCCCCATTAAAAGCCTTTAAAGCCAATGACGGTATTCCAAACTGGGACGATATCGAAAAGCAAATCAAAGAGTGGCAACCAGATTTGCTAGTGGTCGGTTTACCGACCGATCTGCATGGTAAAGACCTTGAGACCATAACCCCTCGTGCACGAAAATTTGCTAAGCGTCTGCAAGGCCGATACGGATTGCCAGTTGAACTGCATGATGAGCGTTTATCTACTGCAGAAGCTCGTGCGGAGTTGTTCAACATGGGCGGCTACAAAGCCCTATCGAAAGGTAATGTTGACTGCCAGTCAGCGGTGGTGATTCTAGAAAGCTGGTTTGAAGCCCTTTGGGGTGAGTAAACACTTCAAGCACAATGAAAAAAGGTTGGCTTCTGCCAACCTTTTTTGTTTCTGGATTGGATTAATCCATATCGATCTTAACGTTTGCCAAACTGCCCGTAGAGAATGCTTCACCACGCTGCGTTTTCAACATCAGGCGCAGATCATTCGCTGAGTCGGCACTATGTAGTGCATCCTCTTCGCTGATCTTACCTTGCATCACTAACTTATAAAGAGATTGATCGAACGTCAGCATACCAAACTCATTTGAGCGAGCCATGGTTGACTTCAACTCATGTAAATCTCCGCGACGAATCAAATCCGACACACGTGGACTATTTAGCAAGATCTCAAATACACCATGACGTCCCTGCCCATTTTTATCTCGGATCAGCTGCTGACCAACCACGCCTTTTAGGTTCATCGACAAATCGAACAAGAATTGTTCTTTTTGATCTTTCGGTACCAAGTGAAGAATGCGCTCTAAAGCTTGGTTTGCATTGTTGGCGTGCAACGTTGCCATACACAGGTGACCCGTTTCGGCGAAGGTCATCGCGTATTCCATTGTTTCACGGCTACGGATCTCACCAATCAAAATCATATCTGGTGCTTGGCGCAGCGAGTTTTTAAGCGCAACTTCATAGCTTTCCGTATCTAACCCAACTTCACGTTGAGTCACGATACAGCGCTTGTGTTCATGCACGAACTCGATCGGATCTTCGACCGTCAAAATGTGCCCGGTTTTATTGCTGTTTCGATAGCCTGTCATCGCCGCCATGGTGGTCGATTTACCCGATCCAGTAGCACCGACCACCAGCACCAAACCACGCTTAGCTATCGCCAAATCTTGCAACACTAACGGTAACTTTAACTGCTCAAAAGTAGGAATATTAGTTTCAATACGACGAATCACTGCGCCTGGTAACTCGCGTTGAAAAAAGGCACTCACACGGAAGCGACCACAATCTCTCACAATGGCAAAATTCGACTCGCGACTTTTACGAAATTCCTGACGCCGATCTGGTTCCATAGCGCTGTCGAGTAATGCAGCCACATCACTCTCGGTGAGTTTTTCCCCTTGCGGACGCAATTCGCCATCCACACGAAATAGAATTGGCGCTCCAACCGTGATGTAAAGATCCGACGCTTTCAGCGCCAACATGCCTTCGAGAAATTTATCTAGATCCATCTTCCGTATTCACCATTATCTGTATGAACGTTACGAGAATTGCTGCACTTCTAATCCGATCTTACTATCGACCTCTTCACGAGCAACCATGCCTTGCGCCATTAACTGACGAGCATTTTGCTCCATGGTTTGCATGCCGTGAGCCGCACCTGTTTGAATGATCGAATACATCTGCGCGACTTTGTCTTCGCGGATCAAGTTACGAATCGCAGGCGTTGCCATCATAATTTCATGGCATGCAATACGGCCACCACCATTACGTTTCAATAATTTTTGTGCGATAACCGAACGAAGGGATTCAGAAAGCATCGAGCGCACCATGTCTTTATCGCTGCCAGGGAACACATCGATAATACGGTCAATGGTTTTTGCCGCCGAGCTGGTATGTAACGTGCCGAACACTAAGTGCCCCGTTTCCGCCGCCGTTAACGCAAGGCTGATGGTTTCTTTGTCACGCATCTCACCAACCAGAATGACATCCGGGTCTTCACGCAATGCGCTGCGCAGTGCGTTTTGGAAACTATGGGTGTCACGGTGAACTTCACGCTGGTTGATCAAACATTTATTGTTGTTGTGAACAAATTCAATCGGATCTTCAATTGTGAGTACGTGCTTGTTGTGATTACGGTTAATGTAGTCAACAATGGCTGCTAAGGTCGTCGATTTACCTGAACCTGTTGGGCCAGTGACCAGAACTAAGCCTTTTTCAGCGTTCGCAATTTTTTTGAAGATCTCTGGCGCTTCTAGCTCTTCCAGAGTTGGAATGCTACTTGGAATGGTACGGAATACTGCCGCACAACCGCGAGATTGGTTGAAAGCGTTGACACGGAAACGGCCAACGTTATGCAACTCAAAAGAGAAATCGACTTCGAGTTTTTCTTCGAACTCACTGCGTTGGGCATCGTTCATGATTTCGAAAACCAAACGATGCACTTCTTGGTGTGTAAACGCTGGAATGCCTAGTTTTCTCACATCCCCATCAATACGAACCATTGGTGGGACACCTGCAGAAAGATGTAGATCCGAGGCATTATGTTTTACACTAAAATCCAGTAACTCAGTGATATCCATTTAAAATCCTTAAGTCTAAAGTACAGCTATGAGTAGTATTCAACAAAATATTGAACATATCACCTCTCAAATTCGATATGACGAGCAAAAATGTGGTCGAACTCCAGAGTCAGTGCAACTTCTAGCGGTAAGCAAAACTAAACCTGTCGAGGCAATTCTCGAAGCCTACCAAGCGGGACAAACCGCCTTTGGTGAAAACTACGTTCAAGAGGGCGTCAGTAAAGTTCAGCACTTTGCCGAGCATTATCCAGATAATCGAATCGAATGGCACTTCATTGGCCCGATTCAATCCAATAAATCGCGACTTGTTGCTGAACATTTCGATTGGGTTCACACCATCGATCGAACCAAGATTGCTCAACGCCTGAATGATCAGCGGCCAAGCGAACTTAAACCGCTACAAGTTCTGATTCAGGTTAACACCAGTGGTGAGGCATCTAAGTCTGGTGTCACTGAAGCGGAAGTATTCGAGCTGGCGGAGTTGATTTCTCGCCTACCCAACCTCACTTTAAGAGGGTTGATGTCGATTCCTGCCAACGTGTCTGACTACGAATCACAACTCCGTGAATTTCAGAAGTTGGCTACGTTGAAGCAAACACTCGAAGCACAGTTCCCAGAAATCGATACATTATCAATGGGAATGAGTGGTGATATGACCGCTGCAATCGAAGCTGGTAGTACAATGGTTCGTATTGGAACCGCTATTTTCGGCGCACGAGACTACAGCTAAATCAACAAAACGCTCACTCGCGACATAAGTTATGTCGTCAATCGTTAGAGCGTAAATGCGCAATCATCTTACTCGCCAATAGGAGCAGTAAGTAACAGCGGCGCCATTATACACCTGAGCGCACAACAAATTCTAAATATCATGATGGAAATCAGACAAATGGAACATAAAAAAATCGCCTTCATTGGTGCTGGCAACATGGTGAGAGCCATTGTTTCCGGCTTGGTTGCTAACGGATACCCAGCGCAAAACATTACCGCAACGGCTCCTTCAGAGGCTCGTCGCCTTCTGCTAGAACAAGATTTTGGCATCCGTACCACCAGCGATAACATCCAAGCTGCGACCGAGGCGGATGTGGTGGTATTGTCTGTAAAACCGCAAATGATGGCGGATGTCTGTAAACCACTGCAATCGATCGATTTCACTAATAAACTGGTGATTTCTATTGCCGCAGGCATCAACTGTTCACGATTGGATGATATGCTAGCCACCAAATTGAACTTGGTTCGTGTTATGCCAAATACGCCATCACAGCTTGGGTTGGGTATGAGTGGGTTGTTCGCACCAACTCATGTAACCGAGCACGACAAAGCTTTTGCCGCAGAGTTAATGGAAGCGGTCGGTAAAGTATGCTGGGTTGAGCAAGAGTCTGGCATCAATAATGTGATTGCCGCAGCGGGCAGTGCTCCAGCATACTTCTTCCTGTTTATGGAAGCGATGCAAGCAGAAGCGATTGCGCAAGGCTTTGATAAAGAGACCGCTCGACTATTGGTTCAGCAAGCGGCACTGGGCGCGGCCAGTATGGTGGTTAGCAACCCAGAAACTGAGCTATCGACCCTGCGTGAGAACGTAACATCGAAAGGTGGGACAACGGCAGAAGCACTGCGTACATTCAACGAACATCAACTTTCAGATATTGTCGCTAAAGCCATGCAAGCTGCTGTGGCTCGCGCGGAAGAAATGGAAAAACTGTTTTAATTATTTGGATGAACTCCGTTTAGTATCATCCATCACTTGTTAAGGGTACCTTATGAATTCAATGAGTTTTCTCATCTCAACCCTATTTGACCTGTACATCATGGTCGTAATTTTGCGAATTTGGTTGCAAGCTGCGCGCGCAGACTTCTACAACCCATTCTCGCAATTCATAGTAAAAGCGACTCAGCCGGTCATTGGTCCATTGCGCCGCGTTATCCCTTCCGTGGGGAATATTGACCTAGCAACCGTGTTGTTTGCCTACGTGTTGTGTGTGCTTAAATTTGTCGTGCTTATCCTAATAGCTTCGAACGGTTCCGTCTCTTTCAGCGCTGACTTCTTATTCTTGGGCTTATTATCATTAATCAAAGCCGCAGGTGGCCTATTGTTCTGGGTACTATTGATCCGTGCAATTTTGAGCTGGGTAAGCCAAGGCCGCAGCCCTATCGAGTACGTATTCCATCAACTGACCGAGCCAATGTGCGCTCCAATCCGTCGTATTCTTCCGGCTATTGGTGGTCTTGATTTAAGCGTACTGGTGTTATTTATCGGCTTGCAGTTCGCGAACTTCTTAATGGGCGATATCATTGGTCCAATTTGGTTCCAGCTATAATGTCAGCTGCAGTTTGGCAAGATGGTGAGGACATCATCCTGAAGCTCTATATTCAACCTAAAGCTAGCCGCGATAAAATCGTTGGCTTGCATGGTGAAGAGCTAAAAATCGCCATTACTGCTCCACCTGTCGATGGCAAAGCTAATGCACACCTAACTAAGTTCTTAGCCAAGCAGTTTAAAATCGCTAAGGGCTTGGTTCACATAGAAAAAGGTGAATTAGGACGGCACAAACAAATTCGGATAGAATCGCCTACCCAGATACCGATAGAAATTAAAGCCATCATATGATGGCTTTTTATTTACGATTTTGTACCACACTTACTAATACCAACGACTGAGTACGCATTTTTTACCCCCTGACCAAGGTAAAATTGCAGCTATGGTTGTTTTATAACAAGTGCTTTGAGGAAGTAACAATGAGCAAATGGATTACCGCATTACTGATTAGCCTGTTGTCGTTACCAAGCTTCGCCGATCAGTTTAAAAATATGAAAGATATCGAAGTACACTATGTAGCGTTTAACTCAACATTCCTAACACCCAAAGTCGCACGTAGCTACGATATCAAACGTAATGGATACCTCGCAGTGGTTAATATTAGCGTGTTAGATAGAGCTTCATTGGGTAAGCCAGCATTAGAAGCAAAAATTGCTGGACGCGCGAAGAACCTTATCGGCCAAACTCAGACCTTGACCTTTCGTGAAGTCAAAGAAGGCAATGCGATATACTATTTAGCCGAACTACCAATTACCCACGAAGAAACTTTTACTTTCGATATTGACGTAAAAGCTGGAAACAAAGGCTCAGGTAAGCTTAAATTCACCCAGAAGTTTTATGTTGAAGAGTAATTGGGTTGTGATGTTCCAAAAGCTTTTGGATCTAAGCAGGCTAAAAACCACTTATTAATTAAAGAATATCTAGAGGAGAACGATTTGTTCTCCTCTATCACTATTAAAAGAGATTCCCATGAAAAAAATTGTGCTAGCAACTGGTAACCAAGGCAAAGTTCGTGAAATGGCAGATTTATTGTCTGACTTCGGCTTTGAAGTATTAGCGCAAAGTGAATTCAATGTATCGGAAGTAGCTGAAACGGGTACAACTTTCATTGAAAACGCAATCATTAAAGCTCGCCATGCCGCACAAGAAACAGGGCTTCCTGCCATTGCAGACGACTCTGGATTAGAAGTCGATTTCTTAAAAGGCGCTCCGGGCATTTACTCTGCACGTTACGCAGGCGAGAGCGCATCTGATCAAGAGAATCTAGAAAAATTGCTAGCGGCAATGGAAGGCGTACCAGAAGCAGAGCGTACAGCACGTTTCCACTGCGTATTAGTCCTCATGCGTCACGAGAACGACCCAACGCCTATCGTCTGTCACGGTAAATGGGAAGGCCGAATTCTAACTGAAGCACACGGTGAAAATGGCTTTGGCTACGACCCAGTCTTCTTCGTTCCTGAAGACAACTGTGCGTCAGCCGAACTTGAACCTGCACGTAAGAAACAACTGTCTCACCGCGGTAAAGCGCTCAAGTCGTTGTTTGCTCAACTGTCTGAGCAAGTGTCTCAGTAATCACGAGCGAATTAGACCATGTTAACGCCCCCAGCACTCAGCTTGTATGTACACATCCCTTGGTGTGTGCAAAAGTGCCCGTATTGCGACTTTAACTCTCACGCGCTCAAAACCGAGATTCCAGAAGAAGAGTACATCAGTGCCCTTTTAGAAGATTTGGATACCGACATTGAGAAATACCGACTTAACGAAGCGCCACGTCCACTGCATTCAATCTTCATTGGTGGTGGTACGCCGAGTTTGATTTCGGCAGAAGGCATCGAGCGTCTACTTAAGGGCATTGAAGCGCGTATTCCGTTCAAGCCTGAAATCGAAATAACCATGGAAGCGAACCCAGGCACCATCGAAGCAGAGCGTTTTGTTGGCTACCGTAAAGCCGGGGTAACGCGTATCTCTATCGGCGTGCAAAGCTTTGAGCAACAAAAGCTTGAGTGTTTGGGGCGTATTCACGGCCAAGACGAAGCCGTCAACGCTGCTCAGCTGGCGCACCAAATCGGTTTGAACAGCTTTAACCTCGATCTCATGCACGGCTTACCTGATCAAAGCATCGAACAAGCCTTGGCAGATTTGGACAAAGCGATTGAGTTGGCACCGCCGCACTTGTCTTGGTATCAGCTGACCATCGAACCAAACACCATGTTCTACTACAAGCCACCAACGCTACCTGACGATGATGACTTGTGGGATATTTTCGAGCTCGGACACCAAAAACTTGCAGCCGCGGGTTATGTGCAATATGAAATCTCCGGTTACAGCAAGCCGGGCTATCAGTGTCAGCACAACCTCAACTACTGGCGCTTTGGTGATTACCTTGGTATCGGTTGTGGCTCTCATGGCAAACTCAGTTTTACCGACGGACGTATTATTCGAACGACAAAGGTAAAACACCCGCGAGGCTATTTAGCGGCTTATCAAAATATGGTCAAACCTTATCTGCATACGGAACATGTCGTCGCGGATGAAGATCGTCCATTCGAGTTCTTTATGAACCGATTCCGCTTAATCGAAGCCTGTCCGAAGCAAGATTACGTGGACACCACGGGCTTACCGCTTAGTACGATTCAAGAAACCATCAGCTGGGCGATAGAAATGGGCTACCTGAGTGAAACGCCTACCCACTGGCAAATTACTGAAAAAGGGAAGCTCTTCCTTAATGATTTGCTCGAAGCCTTTATGGCCGAAGAAAGCGAAGAGTAACGCAACCCCAAAACAAAAAAAGCCTCTCAATTGAGAGGCTTTTTATTTAGAAACTGTGCCGTCCTAAATAAGGTTGACACATTTCTAACATTAGAAAATTGAACGGCCAATTCGCTCTGAGAGCAGCTCAAGCGCCTTAGTACCCGCAAGCGAGTTACCTGAAGGATCAAGCTCTGGAGACCATACTGAAATGGTCATTTCACCAGGTACTACCGCGATAATGCCACCACCAACACCAGACTTACCAGGCATACCAACGCGATAAGCAAACTCGCCCGCGCCATCATACAAGCCACACGTTGCTAACAGTGCATTAAGTTGTTTGGTTTGCACAGGAGAAACTACAGGCTTACCCGTTTGTACCGATGTGCCCTTGTTTGCTAAATAGCTAAACGTTTTAGCCAAATCGACGCAACTCATCTTCAGCGCACAAGCGTGGAAGTAATTTTGTAGTACTGGAATCACTTCATTTTCGAAGTTGCCAAACGAACGCATGAGATATGCAATCGCCGCATTACGGTCACCATGCATCATTTCGGATGCCGCAACGACTTTGTCATACACAATATGGGTATCACCAGAAAGCTGACGCACAAATTCCAACAGGCGCTGACGAGGTGCAGATAAGCGAGTTTGTAACAAATCTGCCACTACTATCGCTCCAGCATTTATAAATGGATTACGAGGAATACCTTGCTCCATTTCTAGCTGGATTAGCGAATTAAATGCCTGCCCCGAAGGCTCTTTTCCCACTCGAGACCAAATTTCTTCTTGCTTGTACAAGCACATCGCTAACGTCAAGCTCAATGCTTTTGAAATAGATTGGATAGAGAAAGGTTCATCGGCATCACCCGCCTTAATAACCTCACCTTCGTTGGTGTATACCGCAATACCTAACTTGTTGCTGGGTACTTTTGCCAGAGCAGGAATGTAATCAGCCACTTTACCTTGGCCGATTAAAGGGCGTACTTCCGCCAAAATATCTGTCAAAATTTCCACTGTCGGTTTCATTCTCTACCTTCTATTTACAAGAGAACTCGTTGAGCTCAGAGGTAAAAAAAGCCAACGTGTCGTTGGCTTTTCCATAGGGTTCGTTCGACTCAAGTCGATTATGGTTTTACTGCCACAATAATATTGCGGTTGATAGATTGATCAACACGGTGAAGATAACCGATGTAAGGCTCTTCTGAAAGTACCTTCCAACCTTGCTCTTCAAATAATGCCGCGACATCTTTCCATTTCAATGTGAATTCATTGAAAGACAACACCACTGAACCTTGCTTTTTCAATACCACTTTCCATGCAGGCAGAGCCTCTTTTAAAAGCTCTAGTGGACTACGGTTCAGTTTGCTGTCCTTGGCATTTTTGCTGCCGTGCTGCACGCCATAAGGCAGATCAGACACCATCACATCAACTGAGTTCTTTTTCACGACTTGATCAGCGATACGAGTATCAGCCGAATACAGCTTCATAAACTGAAGATTGCCTTGGTTGTAATCTTCTTTATTTGCTGCAGCTTCAACCACGAAACCATCCGCCACTTTCTTGCCACCCGCAGTGCGCTTTTCTTTGCTCACTTTGTGCTTAAAGCGGCCATTCTTCATGAACTTAACAATAAAGGTCTGGATCTCTTGCACCCACTTGGCGTTGATCTCAACCCCTACCACGTTCAAACCGTGGATCAAGCCTTCAAATAAGGTTGTACCTTTACCACACATTGGATCCATTAAGGTCAGTTGTTCACTTCCCGTATTGGACGCACTAATGCCGATATTCACCATCAAACGGGTAAACTGCTCATTTGTTTTCCCGGTGTAGCGCAAAATCTGGCTCATGCTTTCCGGGAAAGTGTTAAATACGGGCGCTTGAACTGGTCGAAGTAAACCATCTTCGCGCACTTCAAATAGCGCATAGTAAATCGAAGAGGCTGCGATTCTTCGCGCCTGCTCATCGGTTAGCGCTTCCAGACAAGAAAACACCAACGCAGCAGGTAAGCCAACGTCTTTACTACCAATTTCTGTCACATCCACGCCTTGTGAAGCTAAAATTGCTTTTAGTTCAGAACAGGCAATGGTCATTGCGCTATCAAAGTAAATTCGGTTATGACCCGGATTCGCTAATATCGCGTAATGGTACATCCCATGAACTCCTCTGGTTACGCAATACGCTTATATTTGATATCCCAAACACCGTGACCAAGACGGTGACCACGAGCTTCAAACTTCGTTAGCGGGCGATCGTCTGGACGAGGAACGAAATCACCATCTTTAGCAATGTTTTCGAAACCTGGCGCTTGGTTCATCACTTCAATCATGTGCTCTGCGTAGTTTTCCCAGTCGGTCGCCATGTGGAAAATACCTTCATTAGGGATAAGCTTCTCACGCACCATTTCCGCAAAACCTAATTGAACAATACGACGCTTGTGGTGACGCTTCTTATGCCAAGGGTCTGGGAAGAACAATTGCAGTGTCGATAAGCTGCCATTTGGGATCATGTGTTCGAATACTTCTACCGCATCGTGACACATTACACGCAGGTTAGTAATTCCCGCTTCGCGAGCATCGGCAAGACAAGCACCAACGCCTGGGCTATGAACTTCGATACCGATGAAGTTTTTCTCTGGCGCGTTCTTTGCCATTTCAACCAATGAAGCACCCATACCAAAACCGATCTCAAGCACTACTGGGTTATCGTTGCCAAACACCTCTTTCCAATCGAGAAGTTCAGCTTTGAAGTCAATACCCATCGTAGGCCAGCATTCATTCATCGCGCTCTCTTGACCTTTAGTCAAACGCCCTTCACGGCGTACAAAGCTGCGGATTTTGCGGATCAGCTTTCCGTCTTCGTTGTATTCGTTAGTGGTTACTTCACTCATTGATTTTGCCTGCACATTGATTAATCAAAGCGGGGATTATCCAAAGAATTTACTTAGGTGCAAGTATTTGTTGAGCTCTTGGTCTATGGCAACCCAAAAGCAACGAAACACCTCTTTATATCCCTACTGTTTATCCGTTGTACTTCTTGCCCATTATGTGGTGCAATTTTGCACCTAACCAATAATAGAATACAGAGCAAGTCGTGACACCTTTCGCCAGTGCCATCCTAGAATGGTATGACGCATATGGAAGAAAAGATCTTCCGTGGCAACAAAATAAGACCGCATACAGTGTCTGGTTGTCTGAAATTATGCTTCAGCAAACTCAGGTCACTACGGTTATTCCGTATTACCAACGTTTCTTGGAGCGCTTTCCAACCGTAATCGATCTTGCCAATGCTGAGCAAGATGAAGTCCTACACCTTTGGACTGGCTTAGGGTATTACGCCCGAGCCCGTAACCTTCACAAAGCAGCACAAGAGGTCGCCTCTACATACAATGGTGAGTTTCCTCTTGATATAGAGAAAATGAACGCCCTACCGGGGATTGGTCGCTCTACTGCTGCCGCCATTTTATCGTCTGTGTATAAACAACCACACGCGATTCTTGATGGTAACGTGAAGCGCACCCTATCCCGCTGTTTCGCAGTTGCAGGATGGCCAGGACAAAAAAAGGTTGAAAACCAGCTGTGGGAAATTGCCGAAACGCATACCCCACAAACGGATGTAGATAAGTATAACCAGGCAATGATGGACATGGGCGCAATGGTCTGCACTCGCAGCAAACCCAAATGTAGCCTCTGCCCTGTTGCTGACCTGTGTGTGGCAAAACAACAAGGTAATGTGCTCGACTACCCGGGCAAAAAACCGAAGAAAGATAAACCAATCAAGCAAACTCGTTTCGTGATGCTTCACCACAACACCGAAAATGGTCATGAGGTGTGGTTGGAGCAAAGACCACAAACAGGCATTTGGGGTGGCTTATTCTGCTTCCCACAAACCGAACATGTGGATGCAGAAAGCGACATTGAATTGCTACTGGATCAACGCGGCATTCAAGCCAGCAATATCAAACAGAAGCAAACACTGATTACCTTTCGTCATACATTCAGCCATTACCACCTAGATATCACGCCAATTTTGATTGATTTATCAAAGCAACCGGACGTGATAATGGAAGGCAACAAAGGTCTTTGGTATAACTTATCTAAACCTGAAGAAGTCGGTTTAGCCGCGCCAGTAAAACTATTGCTGGAAACGCTACCCCACGAACTTCGTTAATTAAATACAAGGAGTCATTATGAGCCGCACTGTATTTTGTGCTCGACTAAAGAAAGAAGGCGAAGGTCTAGACTTTCAACTTTACCCTGGTGAACTAGGTAAACGCATTTTCGACAACATCTCGAAAGAAGCGTGGGCTCAGTGGCAACACAAACAAACCATGTTGATCAACGAGAAGAAACTCAACATGATGGATCCAGAACACCGCAAACTGATCGAAACAGAAATGGTAAATTTCCTCTTTGAAGGAAAAGACGTTCATATCGAAGGTTACACACCGCCGAGCGAATAAAGTCGCTTGAGTTAAACAATGACATCACAACCATTTGTGGTGTCATTTTTCTATTACCTTCAATAACTCTGATACTTATGAAAAAAATTGTCTTTATCGCTGCCGCACTTTTAATGGCAGGCTGTAGCCGTGAATTCGTCGAAAAGATTTATGACGTCAACTACGAGCCAACAAACCGTTTTGCCAATAACTTAGCTGAGCTACCAGGACAATTTGAAAAAGATACTGCGGCGCTAGATGCCTTAATCAATAGCTTTTCAGGCAATATTCAAAAGCGCTGGGGTAAAAAAGAAATCAAGTACGCTGGCAAGAGTAATTACGTTAAGTACATCGATAACTACCTTAGCCGCGCCGAGGTCGACTTTCGCAAAGGCGTGATCACGATAGAGACCGTATCACCGACCGAGCCCCAAAAACACCTAAAAGACGCGATTGTCACCACCTTATTAACACCAGACGATCCCGCTCACGTCGACTTATTCTCCTCTAAAGGTATCACGTTAGAGGGGCAACCATTCCTGTATAAACAAGTTGTCGACCAAGACAATAAGCCAATTCAATGGTCTTGGCGGGCAAACCGATTTGCGGAATACCTCATCGCAAATAAAATAAAAACCAAAAATGTAGATTTCAAGAAAGCGTATTACGTCGAAATTCCCATGGTTGAAGACCACTTTTCAACTCGCAGCTACCAATACGCCGATATCGTGCGTCGAGCTTCCAAGAAATACGACATTCCAGAAGACTTGATATACGCCATTATTAAAACCGAGAGCAGTTTCAACCCATACGCGGTAAGTTGGGCAAATGCATATGGCCTAATGCAAGTTGTACCTAAAACAGCGGGACGAGATGTGTTCAAACTCGTGAAAAAGCGCTCGGGCCAACCAAGCCCTGAATATTTGTTTAATCCAGAAAACAACATAGATACCGGTACTGCGTATTTCTATATCTTAAAAAATCGTTATTTAAGAGAAGTCCGCCACCCTACCTCTCTCGAGTACAGCATGATTTCAGCTTACAATGGCGGTACTGGAGGAGTTTTAAACACATTTCATCGCAGTGATCGCAAACGCGCAATGCAAGATCTTAATTCATTGCAACCCAACCAAGTTTATTGGGCGTTAACCAAGAAACACCCGAACGCAGAAGCGCGTCGCTACCTAGAAAAAGTTACAAATTTCAAAAAGGAATTTAACTCGAAGCAAACTTTGTAGTGACAGTTGAATAAAAAGCGTTCGAACAACCACTTTTTTGAAATTATTTAAAAAAAGTGGTTGACGCAACGCGGGAAAATCCGTTTAATAGCGCTCCGTTGCCCGGATAGCTCAGTCGGTAGAGCAGAGGATTGAAAATCCTCGTGTCGGTGGTTCGATTCCGCCTCCGGGCACCACAATTTGATTTGTTGGTGTCTTAACGAAATGTTATAACACGGACAAAAGCACAAAGAATAAAGTGTGCCGACTTAGCTCAGTAGGTAGAGCAACTGACTTGTAATCAGTAGGTCACCAGTTCGATTCCGGTAGTCGGC
>NZ_JAWOTB010000014.1:0-70043 GCF_033338655.1 Vibrio sp. Vb1729
GGAGCGACACACGAGGTTCGAACTCGTGACCTCAACCTTGGCAAGGTTGCGCTCTACCAACTGAGCTAGTGTCGCATCAACAACGTTTCCGCTGTTTAGGGCTGCGAATTATAAGAGCATTTTTTTGTGATGCAAGTCCTTCCTTCAAAAAAACTTTATTTTTTTACTGAACGACGAAAAAGCAATCAAAAGCGATATAAATTACAACAATTTGGATCGCAACCTTAACAGTTAAATCTTGAAAATAGTACCTCGATAGTACTTAAGTTCTGCGATGGACTCACGAATGTCGTCCAAGGCCAAATGTGTTCCCTGTTTTGTGAACCCATTTAGCACCTCAGGTTGCCAGCGACGTGCTAGTTCTTTAAGAGTACTAACGTCAACATATCGGTAATGGAAGAACTCTTCCAACTCAGGCATATGCTTGTATAAAAAGCGGCGATCCTGCCCAATGCTGTTACCACATATTGGCGACGCCCCTTTTGGCACCCATTTTTCTAAAAATTCAATGGTTTGTGCGACTGCGTCTTGTTCTGAGATTTGACTGTTTCGAACGCGCTCCACCAAACCGCTTGCCGTATGCGTATTAGTACACCAGTCGTCCATTTTCGCCAGTTCTTCTTCCGGCTGATGAATCGCTAACACTGGACCTTCAGCCAAAATATTTAGTTCGCTATCCGTGACAATAGAAGCAATTTCGATGATTTTGTGCGTTTCAGGATCAAGCCCTGTCATCTCTAAATCAACCCAAATTAGGTTTTGATCGCTAAAGGACATGGTTACGCCGCCTATTTGTTTATCGATAAAAGAGGTACTATACCTCAAAATACGAGAAACACGATACTCATACACGGAGCCAAGAGTACGGCTCAACCATTTGAGTAAATTCACATAAAGTACAGAATTGTGGCAAAGAAGAAAAAGTTAACCAAAGGTCAGGTGCGACGCGTACGTAGCAACCAACAAAAGCGTTTGAAGAAGCAAGAAGATTCCATCCAGTGGGATGAAAACATGCTAGGCGCCAGCAAGCAAGGTCTCGTGATCACTCGTTTTGGTCAGCACGCGGACATTGAAGACCTTGAAACAGGCGAAATTCAACGCTGTAACCTCCGCCGTGGTATTGAGTCTCTAGTATCTGGCGATCGTGTTTTATGGCGCGAAGGATTGGAGTCTATGGCGGGCATCTCTGGTGTTGTTGAAGCGGTAGAACCTCGCTCTTCAGTGCTCACTCGTCCAGATTATTACGATGGTCTAAAACCCGTTGCAGCCAATATTGATCAAATGGTCATTGTCTCTTCGGTATTACCAGAGCTATCGCTAAATATTATTGACCGCTATCTCGTTGCATCAGAAACACTGAATATTGCGCCATTGTTGGTCTTAAATAAGGTCGACCTTCTAGAAGCCGATGACCGTGCAATGTATGAAGAATGGCTCAAAGAATATGAACGTATTGGCTATAAAGTGCTTCTGGTCAGCAAGAAGTCTGGAGAAGGCATTGCTGAACTAGAAACCCTACTGCGTGATCGAATTAACATCTTTGTTGGTCAATCAGGCGTAGGGAAATCCAGCTTAGTCAATGCGTTAATGCCGGAACTAGAGAGCGAAGTGGAAGAAGGCGAAGTCTCTGAGAACTCTGGCTTGGGCCAACACACCACGACGGCTGCACGTTTATACCACATTCCAACGGGTGGCGATTTGATCGACTCACCTGGAGTACGTGAATTTGGTCTTTGGCATTTGGAAGCAGAAGAAGTAACAAAAGCATTCGTTGAATTTCGACCATATTTAGGCGGTTGCAAGTTCCGAGATTGTAAACACAATGATGACCCAGGCTGCCTTCTACGCGAAGCTGTCGAGAACGGGGAAATTAACGAAACTCGCTTTGAAAACTATCATCGCATTTTGGAAAGCATGGTTGAAAACAAAGCAAATCGTCAGTATTCACGTAATAAAAAAGCCGATCTGTAATTGAGTTAAGGCTGTAACTGTGTAAAAAGTCTTCACCTAATACTGACAAGCAAATTAAATTTCAGTAACATCACGCGCCCTAAAGCGCGAATCTAACAGAAGTATCGGAATTAAAGATGGACAAGTTTAAAGTTGGACTGCAGTACTGGATCCCACAACACGGCCTCACTCGCCTAATGGGTAAACTGGCTTCAGCAAAAGCTGGCGGTCTAACAACAGCAGTTATTCGTTGGTTTATCAAACAATACAATGTGAATATGGATGAGGCAAAGCACTCAGATCCTAAGCATTTTAAAACGTTCAACGAGTTTTTCGTTCGTGAGCTAAAAGAAGGCGCACGCCCAATTTCTGAAGGCGAAAACGTCATCACTCATCCAGCCGACGCTTGTGTTAGCCAGTTTGGCCCTATTGAAGATGGTCAACTTATCCAAGCAAAAGGTCATCACTTCTCAGCACAAGAATTGCTGGGCGGTGACGCGAATTTAGCTGACGAATTTAAAGATGGTTCTTTTGCAACATTGTACCTATCTCCGCGCGATTACCACCGTGTACACATGCCATGTGACGGCACTCTGCGCCAAATGATTTACGTACCAGGTGACCTGTTCTCAGTAAACCCTCTGACAGCAGAAAACGTACCGAACCTATTTGCACGTAACGAGCGTGTGGTGTGTATCTTCGATACTGAGTTTGGTCCAATGGCACAGGTGCTTGTTGGTGCGACAATTGTTGGTAGCATTGAGCAAGTATGGGCTGGCACGATCACTCCGCCTCGTGGAAACACTGTCTACAAATGGGATTACCCAGCAGAGGGTGACAAGGCCGTGATCTTGAAAAAAGGCGAAGAGATGGGCCGCTTCAAACTGGGTTCTACTGTTATTAACCTGTTTGCCAAAGACGCGATTGAGTTTGACGCAAGCATGGAAAACGGTAAGCCAACCGTTATGGGCACACCTTACGCCTTGAAAAAATAAGCAAAACTCCGTTAAAGAGCCCTTTATTAAGGGCTCTTTTTATTGATAAAAAGCAAAACTCCGTTCGAAATTTAGCCTCTATTTCTCAAACTCATACCTGCCTCTAAGACCCTCATTCCACAATCAATTATCCTGCGCTTAGAATGAATATTTAGAGGGGCAGCCAATGCCAAAGATGAGTGTAAACACGTTGGCGAAATTGCTGGTGTGCTTTTTAATTCCGCTTGGTGTTTTGATGATGCCGATCGATGCTATTCCTATTGACGATCTCACTTTAATTCAGCATCGCCTGTTGGCTATTTTTCTTCTTGCTGCCCTACTTTGGGTTCTCGAGCCGGTTCCCGTTTTTGCTACGTCCATTTTTATTATCGCTCTTGAACTGATCATGATATCGGATAAAGGTTTGCATCTATTTCGCAATCCACCAGCGGGGCATGATTTAGGAGAGTTAATTGCTTACACCGATATTTTCTCGGCCTTCTCTTCACCGATCATTATTCTTTTTATGGGTGGTTTTGCTCTCGCGATTGCGGCTTCCAAATACGAGCTCGACAACAACCTCGCCCGAGTACTATTAAAACCATTCGGCACCCAACCTAAGTTCATCATGCTGGGCTTGATGTTAATTACCGCCGTTTTTTCAATGTTTATGTCCAATACTGCCACGACCGTGATGATGCTAGCCCTGCTTGGCCCCATCGTCGCTTCAGCACCTAAAGGGGATTTAGGGATTAAAGCGCTGGTGCTGTGCATTCCAATTGCCGCGAATACAGGCGGCATTGCGACTCCGATAGGCACGCCACCTAATGCGATAGCGCTTCAATATCTCACTGGGGAAAACGCGATAGACTTCCTATCGTGGATGACAATGGGTCTACCATTTGTGTTGGTACAACTCACTGTAGCTTGGTTCTTGTTGCAAAAGCTGTTTCCGTCTAGCGAACCAGAAATGAAACTAAAGCTAGATGGTACATTCAAAAGGAGCTGGCGCGCGATCGTCGTCTACATCACTTTTGCACTAACCATTGTGCTTTGGATGACGACAAAAGTGCACGGCATGAACACGTATGTTGTTGCGATTATCCCGCTTGCGGTCTTCACCTTAACGGGCATTATGGGCAAAGAAGAACTCAAGCTGATTAACTGGGATGTTTTATGGCTAGTTGCCGGTGGTATAGCAATTGGCATTGCCTTAGACAAAACGGGCTTAGCCGAAGCATTAGCGCACGCCATTGATTACAGCCTGCTATCACCATTTGCCGTTGTTTTAGCCCTATCAGTAGTGTGTTGGTTAATGGCGAACTTTATGTCTAATACCGCAACAGCAAACTTATTGATGCCTATTGCTGCCGCTATTGGTACATCCATGCCAAGCCTTATTGCGGTTGGTGGCCTACAAGGTTTACTTGTTGTCGTCGCCTTCTCCGCATCACTTGGCATGATCTTACCGGTTTCCACACCACCAAACTCTTTGGCTTATTCAACAGGCCTCATCGAGAGCAAAGACATGGCGAAAGTGGGGCTGATTCTTGGTTTGATTGGTCTACTTATCGTGTATGGCGCAGTTTTGGTACTGTTTTAATCGAAGAGCTCCATGAAAAAGCGTGTTGTCATGGAGCTGCTCTCCAGCTACTGCCCTTACAGAGCGGCTTTTACATCCCATAAATTTCGTGCATATTAAGACTCCTCTACTCTACAAGGACGTCGACACATCATGGGTTACGAATGGCTTGCTTTATGCTCCGCTTTTCTGTGGGCAGTTTCTAGCCTAATTTCGGTCATTCCTGCACAACACCTAGGCGCATTTTCTTACAGCCGCTGGCGTATGGGCTGCACAGCCGTGATCTTATCAACAATGGCCTGGATAACTGGCGGCTGGTTAACGGTTTCTTGGGAACATGTAACGCCAATGATGGCCTCAGGACTGATTGGTATTTTTATTGGCGATACCGCTCTATTCGCGTGTTTGAATCGTATGGGGCCAAGACAAGCCGGGTTACTCTTCTCTTGCCACGCCGTGTTCTCTGCCATCTTGGGCTACTTCTTATTTAGCGAAGTCATGACCACAATAGAACTACTGGGCGCATCATTGGTATTTAGCGGCGTGGTGATGGCGATATTCTTTGGCCGAAGAGGTCAAGTGAATAACGTCTTGGAAGACATTAAAGGTAACATCTGGGTGGGTATTGGACTTGGCTTAACCGCAGCAATGTGCCAAGCATTGGGCGGCATCATCGCCAAGCCAGTAATGCAAACCAGTATTGACCCAGTTGCGGCTTCTGCTATTCGAATGATCAGTGCCTTTTTCGCCCACAGCATGTTGTTAATTCTAGGAGTCAAAGTCGCTCGCTCGACGCAACACATTACTTGGCGCATATTTGGTATTACTGCGCTTAATGGTTTCTTGGCGATGGCCGTCGGCATGACGCTAATCTTATACGCACTGCAAGAAGGAAATGTAGGTATGGTTGCACTTCTATCTTCAACCACGCCAATTATGTTGCTACCACTGCTCTGGATTTACACTAAACGCCGACCAAACCGATTTGCATGGTTGGGCGCAGCCCTAGCTGTGATTGGTGCGGGCATTTTGGTTCAGTAACCTTACAGACCAGCCCTTATTGCCAGATACAAAAAAGCCCGAGTTTAAACTCGGGCTTTTGTCATTCGGAGCCGTTAGTTAATTATTTATTTAACTAATACTTCACCCGTCATTTCTGCTGGGATTTCTAGACCAGCTAGAGAAAGCATGGTTGGTGCAAGGTCAGACAGTTTACCGCCTTCTTTGAATTCAACCGCTTTGTCACCTACATAGATTAGAGGCACTGGTAGGTTAGTGTGAGCAGTGTGGATGCCGCCAGTTTCAGGGTCGATCATCATTTCCGCGTTACCGTGGTCCGCAGTGATCAATAGTTGACCGCCAACTTCTTTGATTGCTTCAACCACTTTACCCACGCTTTCATCTAGAGCTTCGATTGCTTTCTCAGCCGCTTCATAAACGCCAGTGTGACCAACCATATCTGCGTTCGGGTAGTTACAGATGATGGTATCGAACTTACCAGACTTGATAGCCGCAACCATCTTCTCTGTTAGTTCTGGAGAGCTCATTTCAGGCTGCATGTCGTACGTTGCAACTTTTGGTGAAGCAACCAATTGACGCTCTTCGCCTTCGAATTCGTTCTCAACACCACCGTTGAAGAAGAAAGTCACGTGTGCGTATTTCTCTGTTTCAGAGATACGTAGCTGAGTTTGACCTTGTTTAGATAGCCACTCACCGTAAGTGTTTTCTAGAGACGCAGGTGGGAATGCGATAGCTAGAGGGATATCAGCCGCGTATTGAGTCAGCATCACAAAGTTAATTGCTGGGAATGCTGCACGCTCAAAACCGTCAAATGCAGGAACGAATGCACGAGTGATTTGACGTGCACGGTCAGCACGGTAGTTCATGAAGATAACCGCATCGCCATCTTGCATGATTGCGTCTTCTTGACCTTCTGCTTTGATAGCTGTTGCTTTAACGAATTCGTCGTTTTCTTCACGAGCGTAAGCCGCTTCTAGACCTGCAACTGCCGTTTCTGCTGTGAACTCAGCTTTAGCTTGAGTTAGAAGATCGTAAGCAACTTGGACGCGATCCCAGTTGTTGTCACGGTCCATTGCGTAGTAACGACCTACTAGAGAAGCAACGCGGCCTTTACCTAGTTTCGCAAATAGGTCTTGGAAACGTTGTAGTGAGTTTTCAGCACTACGTGGTGGTGTGTCACGGCCGTCTAGGAAGCAGTGTAGGTAGATTTTCTCTGCGCCACGCGCCGCTGCCATTTCAACTGCTGCGTAAATGTGGTCTTCGTGAGAGTGAACACCGCCTGGAGACATCAGGCCCATGATGTGTACTGCTTTTTCAGCTTTCACAGCAGAGTCGATTGCTTCAACTAGCGCAGGCGTTTGTTCGAACTCACCATCAGCAATTGATTTAGTGATACGAGTCAGGTCTTGGTATACAACGCGGCCTGCACCAATGTTAGTGTGACCAACTTCAGAGTTACCCATTTGACCATCAGGAAGGCCAACATCCATGCCTGAAGCAGAGATTAATGTGTGTGGGTTATTCGCAATCAGAGCATCCATTACTGGTGTTTTCGCATTCGCAATTGCGTTACTTGCTGTGTCTTCACGGTAACCGTAACCGTCAAGGATAACTAGAGCCAATGGCTTCTTAGCTGACATAGTGATGACCTCATCAAATTTAAGTAACTTTTGGCGTAGGGCCTCGCTGCCCTATCTAACCTTGAAACAAAACTAGCGTAATTTTACTACACTTTTTAACCAAAACTGTAGGTTAAGATCAAATAATGTTTGCGATTTATTGTTGCTATCTTACAAGTTAAGCGAACAACGAGTCAGTGCCGACAATCGTGTTCCACAAGCATAGTCATTTCTAATACGCTTTGTACACCCCAGTCTAAGTTCGGTTTTCTTACGCTTCTCATTCTTATTTTTGCACTTGAAACAGCGCTAATTTAAAGCAACATCAAACAAGATGGGTTAATACCTATTGTTCTCTTTTCTCAGTAAAACAGAAGTCACTTAAACCGATAAGTCCAATAGGCAAAAACAATCAAGCTACCAGAGCAAAATGTACGGATAGTAAGGGCATAACGGGTTTATAGAGATCTCAATTATTCGTTAGAAAATTTTAACCCTCTCGCCTAAGAGCCGTAACCTCGCTATACTCCTGCTTTATTTTTCCGCCAACAGCGTAAGAGCTCAAGACATGCAAGAGTACATTGAATTTTTCCAACAGAACATGATTCTATCTTTGGTTTGGGTAGGTCTTCTTGTCGCCTTTATCATGAACATCGTGAAGTCAGCGACAGCCGCATACAAAGAAATCAACGTAAACCAACTGACTCATCTTATGAACCGTGAAAACGGCGTTGTAGTGGATATCCGAACCAAAGACGAGTTCAAAAAAGGTCATATCACCGACTCACTTCACATTTTACCGTCAGACATCAAAGCGGGTAACTTGGGTAGCCTTGAAAACCACAAATCAGACCCAATCATTGTGGTATGTAAGACAGGACAGACCGCTCAAGAAAGCGCAAACCTACTAGTAAAAGCAGGCTTCGAAAACGTGAGCCTACTAAAAAATGGTTTGATTGCGTGGAACGAAGCGAACCTGCCGTTAGTTCGCGGTAAGAAGTAGGAACGTGGCAAGAACGAAAGTTCGCGTTTAAACGCGCTTTTACCAAGCCTCGCGGACAAAAAACTGAGCAAATTGAAAGCAGTTGGAGCACTAAGTTGTGACGCTTTGCACGTAATACACGCTTCATCTAGTCAAGGTAGATTGGCTCAGTTAGTCTCAGGACATACCAGTTTTCTGAGCTTAGACGTTTCTAAGCTCAACAAATATTGATTTAAGGATTAAAAAATGGCTGAAGCAGCACCTCAAGACGCACAACAAAACTTCGCAATTCAACGCATCTTCCTAAAAGACGTTTCTTTTGAAGCGCCGAACTCTCCAGTAATTTTCCAGAAAGAGTGGAACCCAGACGTTAAACTAGACCTAGACACTCAAAGCCGTGAGCTTGGTGAAGGCGTTTACGAAGTTGTTCTACGCCTAACCGTTACTGTGAAGAACGAAGAAGAGACTGCGTTCCTATGTGAAGTTCAACAAGGTGGTATCTTCACTGCTGAACAAATGGAAGCTGGTCAACTTGCACATTGCCTAGGCGCATTCTGCCCGAACATCCTATTCCCATACGCTCGTGAAACTATCTCAAGCCTAGTCGTTAAAGGTACGTTCCCTCAACTGAACCTAGCGCCAGTAAACTTTGACGCGCTATTCATGAACTACCTACAACAGCAAGCTCAACAAGGCGAAGCTGAAGCGTAATTCACGTTTTATAAGTGACGAATAGCCACAGTGCTGACGTCACCGAATCAAATAAAATGCACAGAGCGTCTACCATCCGATGCAATGTGCATTTTTTATTTCTGACAAAAGTTCCTAGTTCCTAATCGCCAGAAGGCGTAAAATTTGACGATTAGGAACTAGATTCTACTAGTAGCAAGACAATTAGGCGGTAGCATGACACAAGCAAATACAAACAATGCTTACGGTAAAGACATCGCAATGACTGTGATTGGCGCAGGCTCATACGGCACCTCTTTGGCGATCTCACTCGCTCGTAACGGCGCGAACGTTGTCCTTTGGGGACACGAGCCAGAGCACATGGCTCGCCTAGAAGCAGACCGAGCTAACCATGCCTTCTTACCAGGTGTTGATTTCCCTGAAAGCTTGATCATTGAATCGGATTTAGAAAAAGCCGTTCAAGCAAGCCGAGATTTGTTGGTTGTGGTTCCAAGCCATGTCTTTGGCATCGTGCTAAACAGCTGTAAACCATTCTTGCGCGAAGACTCTCGCATCTGTTGGGCAACCAAAGGGCTTGAACCTGAAACGGGGCGCCTGCTGAAAGACGTCGCTTATGACATTATCGGTGAAAACTACTCACTAGCAGTATTGTCTGGCCCAACGTTTGCGAAAGAGCTCGCAATGGGTATGCCGACTGCAATCTCTGTTGCGTCTCCAGATTCTGAATTTGTTGCGGATCTACAAGAAAAAATCCACTGTAGCAAAACCTTCCGCGTATACGCCAATAGTGACTTTATTGGTATGCAATTGGGCGGCGCTGTGAAAAACGTTATTGCGATTGGTGCAGGTATGTCTGATGGTATCGGTTTTGGCGCCAACGCCCGTACTGCATTAATTACTCGTGGCTTGGCTGAAATGAGTCGCCTTGGTGCTGCGCTGGGTGCACAGCCAGAAACCTTTATGGGCATGGCGGGTTTAGGCGATCTTGTCCTGACATGTACCGATAACCAATCACGTAACCGACGCTTTGGCTTGGCATTAGGCCAAGGTAAAGACGTTGATACGGCTCAAGAAGAAATTGGTCAAGTGGTTGAGGGTTACCGCAATACAAAAGAAGTATGGCTACTTTCTCAACGTATGGGTGTTGAGATGCCGATAGTTGATCAAATTTATCAAGTATTGTATCAAGGAAAAGATGCGCGCTTAGCAGCGCAAGATTTACTTGCTCGTGACAAAAAAGCCGAAGGAAAGTAGCAATCTACCGCCCTTTGCAGCTCATCTGAGAAAAATTGAAGTTGTCGGGTCACGGAAGAACCACTCTGGATATTGAGAATGAAACACTGCGAAAAACAAAAAGTCTGGAACAAAATTGTCTCAGAAGCCCGTGAAATGTCAGAACAAGAGCCTATGCTGGCGAGCTTCTATCATGCCACCATTATCAAGCATGAAAGTTTGTGTGCCGCTCTGAGTTATATTCTGGCTAATAAATTGAACACCGCTTCCATGCCAGCGATGGCTGTACGTGAAGTGGTTGAAGAAGCCTTTGCAGCTGATCCAACCATCACTGACGGCGCGGCTTGTGATATTTGTGCCACGGTCAATCGCGACCCTGCTGTTTCAATGTACTCAATGCCATTGCTGTACCTAAAAGGCTATCACGCACTGCAAGGCTACCGAGTAGCAAACTGGCTGTGGAAGCAAGGTCGTCACGCTCTTGCGACTTACCTACAAAATCAGATTTCGGTAGCATGTCAGGTCGATATTCACCCTGCAGCACGCATTGGTAGTGGTATCATGCTCGACCATGCAACAGGCATCGTGATTGGTGAAACTGCCGTGGTCGAAAACGACGTGTCTATACTGCAAGATGTCACCCTTGGTGGTACTGGTAAAGAATGCGGTGATCGTCACCCGAAAATTCGCGAAGGCGTAATGATCGGAGCTGGTGCAAAGATTCTTGGCAATATCGAAGTCGGTGAAGGCGCGAAAATCGGATCTTGCTCTGTGGTATTGCAAGCCGTGCCTCCTCACACAACGGTGGCTGGCGTGCCTGCAAAAATCGTCGGACGTCCAAAAACGGACAAACCCTCTCTCGATATGGATCAAGGCTTTAACGGCAAGTCGCAAAGCTTTATCCATGGAGATGGTATTTAATCGTCAACAAACCTTTTTGACAACAACGTGGTAGGTAACTCTCAAGTGCGAAAACAAAATCACCCTGTTCTACGCTCGGCTATTTTATTAACTTGTGCTTTATCTGCCACTTATCCCATTACCTCCTCTGCTGTGAGTCAGCAAGAGCTCAAAGGCGTATCCAGTGAGATAAGCCGTCAGCGCAAATCGCTCTCTTCCCAAGAAAAGCAGCTCAATGAGTTACAGAAATCACTAAAAGATCAAGAGCTTGGTATTTCTAAGCTTGAGCGTGAAATACGACAAACCAAGTCTAACCTCGCACAAGCAGACAAAAACATAGAAAACCTGGAAGAGAAAATTGCCTTGCAAGAAGCACAGCGTCAAGAGCAAGAAGAAGAACTCAAACAGCTGCTGCAAACGTATTACGTAACCGAGCGAGCGAAGGCCAATGGTCACTTGTTAAATCAAGGTGTGGAAGAAGACCGCATGAGCCAATACTTCCAGCATTTAGCTAAAGCACGTGCTGAAGTGATTGATGCGATCACCAAAATAACCCAAGAATTAGCGCACAACAAAAACCAGCTCGAGCTAGAAAAAGAGCAAATCGAGACTCTGCTCAAGCAGCAATCCGAAAAACGTACAGCGCTAGCGAGTACACAATCCAAGCGTAAGCAAACCCTGAATAAAATTCAGAGCAGTATCAAGAATGACAAACGCTACTTAGCCGAGCTGCAACGCAACGAAACCCGTTTAAAAGCAGAGATCGCCAAAGCAGCGAAGCGTAATGCGGTGCCAATGGACGGACTCGGCAAACAGCGCGGTAAGTTGCCTTGGCCACTCAAAGGCAGTGTGTTACACAACTTTGGTACGCGACAAACCGGGCAGGTAAACTGGAAGGGCATGGTGCTGTCTGCCAACTATGGTCAACAAGTGAAAGCCGTTTATCCTGGTACTGTCGTATTTGCTGAGTATCTGCGCGGATACGGTTTAGTGGTACTGCTCGACCACGGAAAAGGTGACATGACCCTCTATGGTTACAACCAAGCGTTAACTAAAAAAGAAGGCGATCGAGTCACCGCAGGCGAAGTGATTGCTCTCGCGGGTGATACGGGCGGTCAAGACAGGCCATCGCTGTACTTCGAAATTCGTCGTAATAGTGAAGCGCAGAATCCGAAATCTTGGTTAAAGCGCTGATTATCTGACTTATTGACTTGTCATAAAAAAGGAGCCACTCGGCTCCTTTGTTGTATTCATGTTTTGGAAAATGCTATGCGTAGTAGGTTTCTACCGCATCAATAAAAGCATGCACATCATCTTTGCTTAACGCGTTGATTCCTGCCGCCGCCTCTCGCCCCCCACCTGTCGGGAACTGACCACACACGGCAACGGCACCTTGTTTATTGTTTAATGGGGCGCGGAGTGAAACCGTATAAGTACCATCTGCATTTTCAGTAAGTACCGCATGCGCAGAGTCAGGGGTTTGGTTTGCTAGCCAGTTGCCATAAACACCACTGATTCGGCGTGATGCCGCCGTGTTTGGTAACTCAAACAACTTCAGCTTACCACTCTCATGCATGGCAGGCACTGCGAGAGCCGCCTCCATGTCTTGTTGGTAAGCCGATTGCAATTGGTAGTATGGCGAGGCCGTATCTTCAATAGCTTCAAATGGTGACGTGTACTTCAGCAAAGCTCGGTACAGCTCCGCAGGGTGAAAGTGTAAATCTTCGACCTTCGATCCGTAGCCGTTGTAGTTAATTAAAGTACCCAGCTCTTTTAGCTGCTCTTTCTGTTGCTGCAACAAGCCCGCGTTATTCGCTAACTCATCGGCTTTAGCAATCATGTTATCGCCATAAGCCGCCGTAATCGCCCAGTCATGAAAACGCCCATCAAGCAACTTATCGACAATCAACGCCGTGCACATGTTGGCATCGAGATCGATGTGCGCATCCAAATTACCATGCTGAGGAATGTCGCCCGCTTTGTGATGATCGGCGTAAAAGACGTGCGCGCCTTGAGCCAAAGCTTGCTCTAGACCTGCCATGTTCTTTTCCATCGAAATGTCTAACACAGTCAGCTCATCACCCGCTTGCACGTCTACTTTTTCCACCAGCTTGATGTCGCGCTTTACACCGGTTATTAACTGGGCATCGACAGGATCAGCCAAACGCAATTGTAGAAGAGCAATGATGCCATCAGCATCACCATTAAAAATGTCGTAATTCATGGGGCGATAGTTCCTTTATCGAGAATCTTATCCCTGCAAGGGTTTTTAGCGTATGGGACTATTGTGCGTGGCATATTTGACAAGTCAACTCGAGCCACGACTCGAAAATGAGAGTGACTCTCGAAATATTAAGCAGTTTGACGTTTAACTGTGTAGATTGCTAACCGCATCTTCTAATAACAGTAGCTGCTCTAAGCCCTGCTCAGTTGCTAATGGCTTAACGACATTAAGCATCTGCAACATCCCTTGCTTCACCATTTGCTCGGTAATGTTGGTTTTTGAAGCCATCGCGGATTGATACGCCAACCAACTACACGCAATCAAGTGCAATGTACATACCAATGACTTCAACTGTTGTTGATCGACATTCAACAGCTTCATCGTTACGAACTCTTGCATAATAGCAATGAGGTTCGCTTGCAGCTTCTCTTGCACATCGATGTACTGTTCGTGTAGCTGTTCATCTCGTGACAAGATTTCTGGTAAGTTTGCGTAGAAAAAGCGGTATTTCCACATCAAGGTAAAAATAGAGTCTAGGTAGCTCTTCAGCATAGTCAGGCTCTCTTGCGAACCTTGAATAGGGGTAAATCTTTCTAAAAGTTCTGCTGAATAAAGCGCAAAGATCTCGCGAACGATTTCTTGCTTATTGCGGAAGTGGTAATACAGATTACCAGGGCTAATTTCGATGTGATCGGCAATGTGATTGGTGGTGATGTTGCGCTCACCATGTTGGTTGAACAACTCCAGTGCCGCGTAGACGATTTTGTCGCGCGTTTTCATTGTTATCGTGTTCCCTCTTCATTAACGAATCGAGTATAGCGACTTCACCAACCTAGGTCGATAGAGGCTCCAAATACGGTAACATAACAGACCAGTTAAGATGCCAGTTGAGTTGGCGAAAAGGTCTAACCAAGAAGTTTGTCGCCCTACATACCCTTGCAACCACTCAATAACGGCGCTGAATAGCAAAATACTAATCGCCACCGCCCAACGTTGACGCCAACGCCACACGCAAAAACAACCTAAAAACGCAAAGCCGCTGTACGCCATAGCGTGCTGCATTTTGTCGAGATACGCGATATTGCCCCAGTCTTGCAGTTCACCTGAACTCAGAGATAAAAAAGCGATCAATATGGCGTAGCTAAAGATGACGAAACGTGCAGCCGTCAGGTTCATTGGACGTCCTTATGCAATTGGAAATGGAAAGGCCGTCACTTGATCAATGTGGTCACAGCCTAGCGCCAGCATGATCAAACGATCGATACCCAACGCGACCCCTGCACAATCTGGCAACCCTGCTTCCAGTGCAGAGATCAGATGATAATCGATCGGCTGTGGTTTTAAACCCATTTCGATACGCTTTGCGTTATCTTGTTCAAAGCGCGCTAATTGCTCTTTCGGGTTATCCAGTTCATGAAATCCGTTCGCCAGCTCTATCCCCTTAAAGTACACTTCAAAACGATCCGCGACGCGATGATCTTGAGGATTGATTTTCGCAAGCGCCGCCTGTGATGCAGGGAAGTCGTACACAAAAGCCGGCACGTCCTGACCAATTTTGTTTTCTACTCCCACGCTAAATAGTAGTTGCAGCAGCGTATCGCGATCTTCTTCTGGCTCAGCAATGTCACTCAAACCCAGCTTGCTTGCCGCCGCTTTCAGCTCAGTCATCGAGCCTTCCAGTGGACACACACCCAACACATCAATGAAGGCTTGCTGATACGTCATGCGCTGCGCTGCGCCACACTTCAATACCAGCTGCAACAGGTCATCCATTTCATCCATCAATTTATGATGGTCAAAGCCAACGCGATACCACTCCAACATCGTGAATTCAGGGTTGTGGTAGCGACCATTCTCTTCATTACGAAATGCTTTGTTGATTTGATAAATACAACCGCTGCCCGCAGCCAAAAGGCGCTTCATATGGAATTCTGGGCTGGTCATAAAAAACAGCTTACTGCCATCGGCATAGCCTGGGCCAACAAACTCGGTTTGGAAAGTATGCAAATGGATGTCAGTCACGGTTGCGTGACTCATGGCTGGCGTATCGACTTCCATCACCTGTCGGTCAGCGAAGAATTGTCGAATCGACGCGATTAACGTCGCACGTTGACGAAGTTGGTCAATGGAAGCAGTAGGTTGCCAGTTGGTTTGCATAACAAGTCTCTCAAACTTTAATTCAGCGAGGAAAGGCTCATTCTACATGCTTTTTACTCTTCAAGAAGAGAGGAATATCCCTTCTTCTTTTTACTAATGTGCTCGCCAATTTGAGGCAAGAATTACTCGTGCCGCAGAACAAAAAACACTCAGTTAAAATCCTATTATCCATGCGGTTAATGTCACGCAACACGGGTTTAACATCCCTAATGTTAATGCTTGAGGACCAAAACCTCGATGCCGTGATAGCAGTCACATAACCTATAATTTCTATGCCCTTAAGTGCATTACCGAAGCAAAAACCCAATTACATCAATTTTTCTGCCATGTGGCTCATCTACACTAACCCTACTACTTTTGGGGAGTTCTTTTTAGGGAGCGCCTCGTAATGACAATAACAAGCGGATTTCCGCAATCACACACTGGAGGATAACTGTGCAAATTATCACCACAGATATCGCAGTCATCGGCGCAGGCGGCGCTGGTCTTCGTACTGCTATTGCAGCGGCTGAAGCAAACCCAGACTTAGAAGTCGCTCTGATTTCTAAAGTTTATCCAATGCGCTCCCACACGGTCGCTGCAGAGGGTGGCTCAGCAGCAGTTATCAAGGATGAAGATAGCTTAGACAACCACTTCAACGACACTGTTGGCGGTGGTGACTGGCTATGTGAACAGGATGTTGTTGAATACTTTGTAGAGAACGCGACTCGCGAAATGATCCAAATGGAGCAATGGGGTTGCCCATGGAGTCGTAAAGAGAACGGTGAAGTCAACGTACGCCGCTTTGGTGGTATGAAGGTTGAACGTACTTGGTTCGCTGCAGACAAAACTGGCTTCCACATGCTTCATACGCTATTCCAGACATCAATGAAGTACAGCAACATCAAACGTTTTGATGAGTACTTTGTGGTGGATCTGCTTGTTGATGAAGGCGAAGTTCAAGGTCTGATTGCTATTCACATGTCTGAAGGCGAGCTTGTTACTATCAAAGCAAAATCTGTTGTTCTAGCAACAGGTGGCGCGGGCCGTGTTTACCACTGTAACACCAACGGCGGTATCGTAACGGGCGATGGTATGGCAATGGCTTACCGTCACGGCGTTCCTCTACGTGATATGGAATTCGTTCAATACCACCCAACCGGTCTTCCTGGTACAGGTATCCTGATGACGGAAGGTTGTCGTGGTGAAGGCGGTATCATCGTTAACAAGAATGGCTACCGTTACCTACAAGATTACGGCATGGGTCCTGAAACTCCAGTTGGCCAACCGAAGAACAAATACATGGAACTGGGTCCTCGTGACAAAGTTTCTCAAGCTTTCTGGCACGAACAACAGAAAGGCAACACCATCAAACACCCACTGGGTGACGTGGTGCACCTAGACCTTCGCCATCTTGGTGAAGAGTACCTACAAGAGCGTCTACCGTTCATCTGTGAGCTAGCAAAAGCTTACGTAAACGTGGACCCTGCAAAAGAGCCAATTCCAATTCGTCCAACCGTTCACTACACCATGGGTGGTATTGAAACGGACGGCGGATGTGAAACTCGCATTAAAGGCCTATTCGCGGTGGGTGAATGTGCGTCTGTTGGTCTTCACGGTGCAAACCGTTTAGGGTCTAACTCACTGGCTGAGTTCGTGGTATTTGGCCGCGTAGCGGGTGAAAACGCAGTGAAACGCGCAGCAGAATTCAAAGGTTGGAACGACGCGGCAATTGACGCGCAAGTCAAAGCCGTTGAAGAGCGCATCGCGAAACTGATGAACCAAGAAGGCGACGAAAACTGGGCAGAAATACGCACAGAAATGGGCCACACCATGGAAGCGGGCTGTGGTATATACCGCCAAGAAGATTTGATGCAAGCGACTATCGACAAAATCACTGAGTTGAAAGAACGCTACAAACGCATCAGCATCAAAGACAAAGGTAAAGTGTTCAACACAGACCTTCTATACGCAATCGAAGTGGGTTACGGCCTAGAAGTCGCAGAAGCGATGGTTCACTCTGCGATTCTACGTAAAGAGTCGCGCGGCGCGCACCAACGTCTAGACGACGGTTGTACAGAACGTGATGACGTGAATTTCCTAAAACACTCACTTGCTTTCTACAAGCCAGAGTCAGCACCAAGTATCGATTACAGCAATGTGACCATCACTAAGTCACAGCCAAAAGCTCGTCTATACGGTGAAGCAGCAGAAAAAGCAGCGGCTGAAGAGAAGAACGCAGAGGAGCAAGCATAATGTCAGCAAATCGCATTCAAAAAGTAGACATCCTGCGTTACGACCCAGAGAAAGATGCAGAACCATACAAGCAAACATTCGAAGTCCCATTCGATGAAACCATGTCTGTACTTGACGCACTTGGTTACATCAAAGACCACCTAGACAAAGATCTGTCTTACCGTTGGTCTTGCCGTATGGCGATCTGTGGTTCTTGCGGCATCATGGTGAACAACGTACCGAAACTTGCTTGTAAGAGCTTCCTACGTGACTACCCAGACGGTGTGACTATCGAGCCTTTAGCGAACTTCCCAATCGAGAAAGACTTGATTGTTGATATGACGCCATTCATCGAGCGCCTAGAAGCAATCAAACCATACATCATTGGTAACGATCGTAAACCAGAAGACGGTACGAACTTGCAAACGCCAGAACAGATGGCGAAATACAAACAGTTTGCTGGCTGTATCAACTGTGGTCTGTGCTATGCAGCATGTCCTCAGTTTGGTCTTAACCCAGAGTTCATCGGTCCTGCTGCACTAACGCTAGCCCACCGCTACAACCTAGACAGTCGTGACAACGGTAAAGATGAGCGCATGAAGCTTATCAACGGTGAAAACGGTGCTTGGGGTTGTACGTTTGTTGGTTACTGTTCTGAAGTTTGTCCGAAGAACGTTGACCCAGCAGCGGCAGTAAACCAAGGCAAAGTGGAGTCTTCTATGGACTTCGTGATTGCTATGTTGAAACCTGATGGTTCACCAAAGAAAGTGGAGGCATAAGGATGAGCAATCGTAAACCTTACGTTCGTGAAGTAAAACGCACTTGGTGGAAGAACCATCCTTTCTACCGCTTCTACATGCTACGTGAAGCTACGGTGCTTCCGTTAATTCTATTCACTCTGTTCCTAACTTTCGGTTTAGGTTGCTTGGTGAAAGGTCCTGAAGCATGGCAAGGTTGGTTAGCGTTCATGGCGAACCCAATCGTAGTCGCAATCAACATCGTTGCACTACTCGGTAGCCTATTCCACGCTCAAACTTTCTTCAGCATGATGCCACAAGTAATGCCAATTCGTTTGAAAGGCAAACCAGTGGACAAGAAGATCATCGTATTGACTCAGTGGGCCGCGGTTGCGTTCATCTCACTGATCGTTCTCATCGTGGTGTAAGGAGCTGAGCAATGAAACCGAATTATAGTGTAAACACATCACCAAAACGTTCTGATGAGCCAATCTGGTGGGGTCTGTTTGGCGCAGGTGGTACTTGGTTCGCGATGATCACGCCAATCACCGTTCTTGTGCTAGGTATCTTGGTCCCACTAGGCGTGATTGACGCAGAAGCGATGAGCTACGAGCGTGTCTCTGCCTTCGCAACCAGCATCATCGGTGCGCTATTCATCATTGGCACGCTAGCATTGCCAATGTGGCATGCAATGCACCGTGTACACCACGGCATGCACGACCTTAAATTCCACACTGGTGTGATTGGTAAAATTGCATGCTATGCATTTGCAGGCCTCATCACTGCACTAGCAGTTATCTTTATCTTCATGATTTAAGAGACTGACCAAAAAAGAAAAAGCTGGCTAAATGCCAGCTTTTTTATTGCTTTGGGTTACCCATGATCTTTTTGCTTTTTAAGCTTTTGACCACCCATGATCTTATTGCTGTGCGACCTTCTTTGTCTGGTCCATAAGACCCAGAGCACCAAAGCCAGTAATCACATCTAGGTTTGTTTTCAAGCCCGTTTCGTCACTTCCACCGATGTAGTTTTGTGGCATCTGAACTTGGAAGTTTTGCAAGTTGTTGTACAACGAGTTCGCTACGTCTCGATTTAATTCCGCCAAGTAAACTTCACGGTTTGCTCCTAACGCCGCATACTTACCTTTTAGGACTTCAGATTCTGCGCGACCTTTCGCTAATATCGCTTTCGCTTCAAACTCTGCGGAAAGTGCGTTTGCTTTTTGAATCGCTAAGTTAGCCTCGGCGATAGCTAGCTCTTTCTCCTTCTCGACTTCAGCAAGTCGTTTGGTTTTTTCCACTTCAACGATTTCACGCTCTGCAATCTGACGCGCCACTTCCACTTCTTTTTGTTGAGCAATAATTGCGAGTTCTTTACCACGCTGGGCGTCTTGCACCTCACGTGTTCGTTGAATCTCTTTGCGTAACTGCTCGGTCTCTGCCTGTGCTTTCGACGTTTCTTGTTCCTGAATCGCGCGAATACGATCCGCCACTAAACGCTTTTTATCTGCCAATAGCTGATCTAATTGCTTTTCTGGCTGCGGGTCACCAATGGTCACCTGCGTCACTTGAATACCGTATTGTTGTAACGGATTGTCTTGACGAATCGGTTGCCCGGTTTTGTCTACGACAGGTACGGTTTTCCAAACCAGTTGATTGGTGCGCTGTAATTGGTTCGGATTAGCTTGATTCGCCCCAACAGGCGCAAGATCCAACTCTTCCACTTCAACCTGACGTCGCTCTGTTAGATAAATCCCCTCTCGTAACTGATCGCCAAGTTTCGATTTGAACTGGTTCAAACCACCTTGGAAAAACTCTTCACCCGTGTATTGGGTTGCGGTAATCACCGTTACGTTACGTGCGTTCTTTACAAGCAGCGCATCGATCAAGTTACTGTTGTTGCGGAACTCTTTATGCATCTTCTTCACCGCTTCAGGGTCATTACTAAGCTTAAAGCGGAATGTTACGGGGATCTGACCAATATAGGTGTCGGCAAATCGAACCTGAATCGCATCAAGACGTTGATAAAAATCTTCGCCCTTGCTGTTACCGAATGACACGGTGATCACTTGATCATACTTGGTGATTTTGGACAGAAATGGCATACGAAAATGAATGCCAGGTTCAGTAAACACATCCAACTCACCAGTAATATTATTCTGATGCACGTAGCTGTAACCCGCATCGGTCATCAGCACCGAGCTATTAATCGTTAAGCCTATTGCCAACAGCGGTACGCCAAATACGGCTGCTTTTAATCCTTTATGTAGTAACTGACGTCTTTCTTCCACCTTTAAACCCCTTCCTAAACCTCTGCTTTCCATTTTGTTCTCCTTTTTGGATTGTTACTGAGTTAAATCGATAAAAATCAGATTGCTATGCAACTCAGCGACAAGTACTAATGTATCAAAATGTTACATTAAGGAATAATCGACAGATTCATGGAATAAATAAGATTTTTACGAATAATACAAAATCATCAAAAATTTGCGGAGGATATCGATGTTTTACGCAGAGGGATTAAAAGAGAAGAATCACAGGCAATAAAAAAGGCCGCCGAAGCGACCTTTCTAACAATCATATAAAGTGCTTACTTCACACGACCTACGTATTCAGCAGTACGAGTATCTACGCGAATCACTTCACCAATTGAGATGAACAGAGGAACACGAACAACAGCGCCAGTTGATAGCGTCGCTGGTTTACCGCCAGTACCTTGAGTATCACCTTTCAGGCCTGGGTCTGTGTCTACAACTTCTAGCTCAACGAAGTTTGGTGGAGTAACAGTAATTGGGTTACCGTTCCAAAGAGTGATCATACAAGTGTTGTTTTCTACCAACCACTTAGCGTTTTCACCTACCGCTTTTGCATCCGCTGCGATCTGTTCAAACGTTTCACTGTTCATAAAGTGGTAGAATTCGCCGTCTGAATATAGATAATCTAGGTCGATATCCATTACGTCTGCCACTTCACAAGTGTCACCAGACTTGAATGTTTTCTCTAGCACTTTACCAGAAAGAAGTTTACGAATTTTAACACGGTTGAACGCTTGGCCTTTACCTGGTTTAACGTATTCGTTTTCCAGAATTACACAAGGCTCGTTATCAAGCATTAACTTAAGACCGCCTTTAAATTCATTGGTGCTAACTGTAGCCATTTTTTCCTCTTACATTCTTAGAGCTAAATTCAATGCCGCACATAATAACCCGAAAAGTCGAATCTGTTGAGCAAAACTGGCTCAAACAGTTGGCGAATGGGATCTCTGATCCTGCAAAATTGCTCGAAATACTGGAAATTGATCCTTCACCGTGGCAAGACGGGTTTGCCGCGCGCAAGCTGTTTGCACAGCGTGTACCGCAAAGTTTTGTCGATAGGATGGAGAAAGGCAACCCTAAAGACCCTCTTTTACGTCAGGTTTTACCACTGAGCGACGAATTTGAGGTGCATCCGGGTTACTCCAATGATCCATTGGAAGAGCAAGACAATGAAGTCCCTGGCCTGCTACACAAGTATCGCAACCGCGCCCTGATGATTGTCAAAGGTGGCTGCGCGGTAAATTGCCGTTACTGTTTTCGTCGTCACTTCCCTTATCAAGAGAACAAAAGCGGGAAACAAGCCTGGACCAAGTGCTTAGAGTACATGGCACAACAACCAGAGTTGAACGAAGTCATCTTCTCAGGTGGTGATCCATTAATGGCAAAAGACGATGAGATTCATTGGCTTTTAGAGCACATTGCTCATATTCCTCACATCAAACGTCTGCGTATTCATAGCCGTTTACCTGTGGTGATTCCAGCTCGAGTCACTGATGAACTATGCCAACTGCTGCAAGCATCAAGGTTACAAATCATCCTCGTCACTCACATCAACCATGCCAACGAAATCAATGACGAATTTGCTGAACAGATGTTCAAGCTCAAAAGAGCGGGCGTTACGCTTCTAAACCAAGGCGTTCTGCTGAAAGGCGTGAATGATTCGGTAGAAGCTCAAGTGGCATTAAGTGAGGCCTTATTTGACGCGGGTATCTTGCCTTATTACCTCCACGTTCTTGATAAGGTGCAAGGCGCAGCGCACTACTTTATTTCGGAC
This sequence comes from Vibrio sp. Vb1729, assembly GCF_033338655.1. NCBI lineage: Bacteria > Pseudomonadati > Pseudomonadota > Gammaproteobacteria > Vibrionales > Vibrionaceae > Vibrio > Vibrio sp. Vb1729. The sequence goes on from NZ_JAWOTB010000014.1 coordinate 22,371, forward strand.
GAAGAAGCGAGAGCTATTATGCGCGGACTCATCACGCGTGTATCGGGTTATCTGGTGCCAAAACTCACACGAGAAATTGGTGGCAGGCCAAGTAAAACGCCGTTGGATTTGCATTTAGAATAAGCTCCAACGCTCAATTAAATTTGTCGTCTAGATTGATTATTTTTGTTCGCTTTGCACGGTAAGTCTATGCATACTCCGCACTTTTGGAGGTCAAGATGCATACTGCATTCGAACAAATTTTCGATCTTGGCCCATTCAGTTGGCCTGCCCTACTATGCTGCGCCATTAATGGGCTCATGATCGGTATAGAGCGCCAAACTCGTGGTAAACCGGTTGGCATTCGCACAGCAATACTAATTATTTCAGGCACCTACCTGTTTATGTCGATGGCCGTGTCGTTATCGCCAAATACACTTGATCAAGCACGAGTGCTTGGTCAGATCATTACTGGCGTCGGCTTCTTAGGCGCTGGCGTTATGATGACACTTGATGGAAAAATCCATGGCGTAACATCCGCGGCTGTAATATGGGTGCTAGCAGGTTTAGGTTTGATGATAGGTTTGGGTTATTTAACGCAGTCGGTGGTTATTACTCTCCTGACATTAACCGTGTTGTTAGGTGTGGATAAAGCAGAAAACCACATCAAAGCATTACGCCGCGGTGTTCATCAAAGAATTCAACAACGCAAAACTTCATCACGATTAATTAAATAGTTAACGCTCCGAGAAACTCGCTTCATCCCATCTGTAATTAAAAAGCCCTCGACGAACATCGAGGGCTTTCTGTATATAAAGATTCTGACTTTCTCAGGGATTACTTAGCAAAGTTGATGAGTGGGAAACACTTGAAGAAACCGTTATCCGCACAGTTCAAAAGACCAATTTGCACGCCATCGATTTGATCGGTCATGTTGAAGAAACCAAACTGGAAATTAGACTTCTTAGAGATACTCGCTAAGCCCACATCCGCCATGGTGTAGCCTTCAGAATAGTTCACCGCGCTCCAGTTCAAGCCTTTTACGTTGTTCGTAATGTTAACAGCACCCAAGTTAACACCCGTCGTCTGACCTTGGTTCCAGTTAACTAAGCCTAAAGACGCGCCTTTCATTTCTTGATTTACTTTTGCTGCACCAAAAAACAGACCGAAGTTCACACCTGTCGTACGATCCGTTTCTGACATACCAAGCAGTGAAAAGTCGACACCTTTAACCTCATTTACCTGCCCATGCAACACAGCTAAACGAACGCCACCTACTGAAGAATTAGAGGGTGCGTTTGTGTTATCGATAGTAGAGAACATCACAGGTGTACTGTCGGCAAAAGCAACAGGTGATACGATAGCGGCTGCAACCGCCAATGACGTCATAAGCTTTTTCATTTTCATCTCCATGATGGGAAGCAACAATTTACAACATAGTGTAATGTTCAGATTTTGCTCTGTCCCCGTTCAAAAAGTGTTAGCAATAGGTCAGATTTAACCATCTGACTCAAAAGAAAAAATATTTCTCTTCGATTTTTTGCTTCTGAAATGGCGCTTTTTACGCTCAAAAGTTTCATGATAAGCCACACCAGAACGTCATGTTTCTCAGGTGACACGCATAAAAAAGTCGAGGCATCTGCCTCGACTTTTAAGGGTTTGGTCGGTTATCTTTCCGCTATAAGGTTTCCCTAGAGCGATGAGATAAGCTGGCTGTCGGGTAGCAGCGACGCATTACTGCGCCACCGCCCCCTAAGAACCGTACGTGCGAGTTTCCCCGCATACGGCTCAAGCCTTTATAAGCCCGTACTTGCGTACGAGCCAGCAACAAAGATAAGCACTTCAATTAATGAAGTAGCGTCTCTCCGAATTTCTACTGATTATCACTCTTGTAAGCAAACCAGAAGACTACACCCACTAAGGCGATAGTTACTAACAAGCCTAACAGCCAGTACCACATATACATGACGAACCTCCTTCCTATTCAAAACGTATTGTAGGGATTACCGTCAGAATCGACATCGATACCTTTGTGACCCATCATAGGTAGCCCCGTGGCTGGATTGTAGGATTTTCGTTTACGACTAACCCTAGGATGATTGTGTGCGTTGTCCTTCACAAACCTAATTACAGTTATAAGCAGGAACACGCTGAACGAAGCCAAAGCAAACTGCCAATGCACGAAAGTAACCCCAAGCCAAAATACTAACGCTGCAAAGCGATTTTTATGGATGAGGTTCAATAAGCGCATGAGCCAGAACACAATAGGAATGGCCATAACGCCCCATCCCCAAACTGTGTCAGTTACCATAACAAAACCCAATAACAGGAGAAACAGCCCAAAAACATTTACTAGATGTCTCATGACGCTCTCCCTACTGTTGGTTTTTCATTCAGTTGATTTGAGTCTATCTCAAGTTCCTTTTCGAGAGTAGCCCCCTCTGAATGTTGTCTATGGTGCAATTGCCTGTGACAGTTAATATGCAACATCATCAAATTCGAGCTTATGTCCGTGCCGCCATCCACTCTTCTGACGATATGGTGAATATCCCATTCATCTTCTGAGTGAAACTGCTGGTGACACACCGCACATTTGTAGTCTTGTCTTTCGACAATCTTCCATAGCTTCCAGTTACCCGCCAAAGATTTCTTCAATCTTTGCATTTTCAGACGCTCAAAATATTGCTCGTCTTCCGGTAGGTAACAATTCGCTGTTGCCCGAATTTTCACATGTTTATCAACTTTCACTCTCGCTGCACTCAGCAAGCGGTAGTGACCGTCTTCCCCTTTCGGTTTCGGTGCGCTGAATACCCAGTTTCTATCACCCACTGTTTTAAAGTATTTGTCTTTAATCCAGCGCTTACGGCGATTCGAATGTATTCGGCGGCACCACTGCCATATCATTTTCCAGATCCTGTAATCGATATACTTGAATGTCTCACTCGCACATACCCAGCGATGGTAGTTACACCATCCTCTGATCATCGGATTCAACTTCACTATCACCGCTGAAGCTGGCACCGTTTTATGGCTGTTGAGATAATCTCGTATACCGCGCAGAAAATTCTTCACGTTTTTCTTTGACGGCTTGATCAACATCTTGCCGTCGTATTTACGCAAATTCTGTCCAAGAAAGTCGAACCCGTCGTCTATGTGCGTAATCAGCGTTTTTTCTGCTGACAATTGCAACCCACGTTCTGCCATAAAGGCTTCAACTATTGGTAAGACCTTATCTTCTAGTAGCTCTTTCGAGATCCCAGTGATGATAAAGTCATCTGCATAGCGCACATAATTGACCTTAGTTTTGTAACTGGCTTTCGTGTTCTTCTTCCCGAAGTGGGATTCGAGCACCGTTTCCAGTCCGTCTAAGGCCATATTAGCGAGTACAGGTGAGATAATCCCACCTTGCGGTGTACCCGCCTCCGTCGAGTTAAACTTCCCAGATTCCATGAATCCGGCTTTCAGCCACTTCTTGAGTATCGCCTTATCCAAAGGAATATTGGCGATAAGCCAATCATGGCTGATAAAGTCAAAACACCCTTTGATATCCCCCTCCAGTACCCAACGGGCACTAGCCTTGCGGCTGAGGTTCACGAAACATTGTTCGATCGCATCAGCACAAGAGCGATTAGGGCGAAAGCCATAGCTGTTTCGATCCGCCGTGGTTTCCGATATAGGTTCAAGAGCTAACAGGTATAGTGCCTGCATTGCTCTATCACGCATGGTTGGTATTCCCAGCGGCCTACGCTTGCCATTAGCTTTAGGAATATAGACTCGCCTCAACGGCCTAGGCTTATAACCTTTACGCGTCAGCTGATCTATGGCTCCCCACTTCAAAACCGGAGTGTTCCAAATTTCTCCATCAACACCCGGAGTGTTTTTCCCTCTGTTTTCGGTGACACGCCGAATGGCTATCACCTTGGCAGCAAACGAACGAGTTAACATACGTTGCAGTCGTTTGACTTGTCGCCAGTCAGATTTTTTCGTTGCCTTTGCGATCCGTACCTGTAGCCCTCTCACCTTACGATACATTAGTGACCAGTCGATGCTGTGCCACTGCTGTGTCTGGTGGGAGGATGCAGATACGTCAATTTGCATTGAAGTATGCACCTTGCTTTCCTCCATTAACGATAAGTTAATCAAACAACACAAGGCGCATCTGTACCCTATAGGGCAGAGATTTACCCTATGAGGCTTGAGTTTGTTGCTGTCAGTACCCGAAATCCTCAAATAGGAAAGGTAATGTCCACGATTGGACTCTGACAGTTTCAATTACCGTAAAACTTAACGGCTTTACTGATTTTCACACAATTAAAGACCAAGCAGACGTGGGCCCCGTTTCCGGTGAAAGCACGTTGTCTTTCTATCCAGCTCATTACAACCTGGCTTTCGCTTTTTCTGCTCTCCTATGCCCGCACCCTCGACAGTTTCTCTTGCGAGTTACCTGCCTATTGATAGGCAAGGATACGGGGTTTCCGAGTTCCGTTTTCATTACATGAATTACTTAGGTTCTACCTATCCACCGATGGCGCATGAGTCAGCGTATCCCCAGATGTAAAAGAGATAACCGGCCATATACCTTTTGGTCGGAGCGTTAGTGACGAGTAATCCTCCCAAAGGGATAATTAATCGACACGACAATAGCGTTACGCTCATCGCGGCTGACGGTGTTTATCAGTAGTTCACTTACGTTAACCATATAACCCAGCCTAGCCCCTAAACCGCCTGCTATTAGCGATTGTCTTAACCTTCACTTCGCAGCAAGGATTAACCACTTGCGTGGGGGTACATTATCAGGAAGCTCCGCACACCGCGTTACCGCAGATGCACTATCCCTAGGCTACTATTGGCTGAACAACAGGTCTTACTATCCAATAACCTACCCGTACGAGTAAGAGATTGGTTAAGACAATAATGAAAACAGCTTCGCACCGTGCAGGTGGCTCAAGCTTAAATAAGACACGAATATTCCCGTTACTTCACAGTCACTGATAGCGCTGCTTCAACGTATATCATTCGCCTAAAGCGAGGGACACAGACTTTCGCCCATGCCTAAAATCGGACCTCTTACGAGGACCGATATTCGGGCTTGGGTTAAGCCCGAATATCGGGTTTTATTTATTTACTATTTCGGCGGGTGGGATAGTAACCACAACATAAAGTTAGTGGTTACTATGGACGTAGCCCGCTCGGCTAGCTACCTACGCGACTCTCGTCGCACTACATCATGCCGCCCATACCGCCCATGCCACCCATGCCGCCCATGTCAGGCATCGCTGGCGCGTCTTTTTGCGGTAGGTCAGTAACCATCGCTTCAGTTGTGATCATCAGACCTGCAACCGATGCTGCGAATTGTAGTGCAGAACGAGTAACTTTAGTTGGATCTAGGATACCCATTTCTAGCATGTCGCCGTATTCGCCTGTTGCCGCGTTGTAGCCGTAGCTACCTTCACCCGCTTTCACGTTGTTCGCAACAACTGAGTCTTCCTCACCTGCGTTCTTCGTGATTTGACGGATTGGCGCTTCCATTGCACGTAGTGCAACGCGGATACCAACGTTTTGTTCTTCGTTGTCACCCGTTAGGTGAGCAATCTTAGATGCCGCGCGGATAAGTGCAACACCACCACCAGCAACAACACCTTCTTCAACCGCTGCGCGAGTTGCGGCTAGCGCATCTTCTACACGGTCTTTCTTCTCTTTCATTTCAACTTCAGTCGCAGCACCAACTTTGATTACTGCAACACCGCCAGCCAGTTTAGCTACGCGCTCTTGTAGTTTCTCTTTGTCGTAGTCTGAAGTTGCGTCTTCGATTTGTTGACGAATCTGAGCAACACGGCCAGAGATCATCTCTTCTTCACCGATACCATCGATGATAGTCGTGTTTTCTTTCGTGATAGAAACACGCTTCGCTTGACCTAGATCTTCTAGTGCAACTTTTTCTAGCTCTAGACCGATCTCTTCAGAAATCACAGTACCGCCAGTTAGGATAGCGATGTCTTGTAGCATTGCTTTACGGCGGTCACCGAAACCAGGTGCTTTCACAGCTGCAACTTTTACAATGCCACGCATGTTGTTCACAACCAATGTTGCTAGCGCTTCGCCTTCTACATCTTCTGCAATGATAAGCAGTGGACGAGATGCTTTCGCGACAGCTTCTAGCGTTGGAAGAAGCTCACGAATGTTTGAGATCTTCTTATCAACAAGAAGAATGAATGGGTTTTCTAGATCAACACTGCCTGATTCTTGGTTGTTGATGAAGTAAGGAGACAGGTAACCGCGGTCGAACTGCATACCTTCTACTACGTCTAACTCGTCTTGTAGCGCCTGACCTTCTTCAACCGTGATAACGCCATCACGACCCACACGCTCCATTGCTTCTGCAATGATATTACCTACGCTTGCGTCTGAGTTTGCAGAGATAGTACCAACCTGCGCGATCGCTTTTGTGTCGTTACATTCAACAGAAAGCTCTTTTAGTTGCTCAACTGCCGCGGCAACAGCTTTGTCGATACCACGCTTAAGATCCATTGGGTTCATGCCCGCTGCGACTGCTTTTAGACCTTCGTTAACGATAGATTGTGCTAGTACCGTTGCTGTTGTTGTACCGTCACCCGCTGCGTCGTTTGCTTTAGACGCAACTTCTTTAACCATTTGTGCGCCCATGTTCTGGAATTTATCTTCCAGCTCGATTTCACGCGCTACTGATACACCATCTTTAGTGATAGTCGGTGCACCAAAAGATTTGTCTAGAACGACATTACGTCCTTTAGGACCCAGTGTTACTTTTACTGCGTCAGCCAGAACGTTTACACCTTCCAGCATTTTAACTCGTGCGTCATTACCAAATTTAACGTCTTTAGCAGCCATCTTTGATTTCCTTTCTAAAATTCTTTGTGTGTAATTTCGTAATTGAATCTGAGCAAAAAATTACTCAATGATTGCTATTATTCAACGATCGCCATGATGTCGTTTTCAGACATGACAAGCACTTCTTTACCGTCGATTTTTTCAGTTTTTGTACCGTAACCTTCAGCGAAGATAACGGTATCACCGACTTTAACGTCTAGTGGCAGTACGGTGCCGTTTTCTAGGATGCGGCCTTTACCCACAGCTAGAACAATACCGCGAGTCGATTTTTCTGCAGCAGAACCAGTCAGAACGATGCCACCAGCAGACTTAGATTCAACTTCTTTACGTTCAACGATAACTCGGTCATGTAATGGACGAATGTTCATCGGTCGTCTCTCCTGAAAATTTCCATGTTTATTTGATAATTGTCCTTAGGGACTGTAGCCCCAGACACGTGATCCCTATATAAGGGGTCGAAGCAGCGATCCCAAGGGGGTGGCACAAAATTTTTGTGACTTAGTTAAAATAACGAACAACTAGGCAACGGTTTGCGTTAGAAATGCTCACTCGCTCGGCATCTCGCTTTCTTGTATCCTTGCAGTTTGCTCACCAGATAGTTGTCACACATGCAGGAAAATAACAAGCTGGAACCCCAAGCGACCGATAAGCATGGTTTGTTGACCGCACCCATTCCTGAAACGCTGCGGAAAATGACCGTACCCATGACCATGGGCATGATCGCGATTTTGATGTTTAACTTGGTCGATACCTTCTTCATCTCGTTATTAGGCACTCAAGCGCTAGCGGCTATCAGCTATACCTTCCCTGTCACCTTTGCGGTTAACTGCATTACGATGGGGATTGGGATGGGACTATCGACCAATATTGGTCGCTTGCTTGGGCAAGGTCATGCACCACAAGCTGCACGGTTCACCACCCACGGTTTGTTATTAGCCGTGTTACTTGTGGCTATCGCGTCTTCTATTGGCTTTACCACCATTGCGCCATTGTTTCGTTTTCTTGGTGCGTCTGATGATCTCATCCCTCTTATTGAGCAGTATATGCAGGTCTGGTATCTCACCATTCCTCTGCTAGTGATCCCAATGGCGGGCAACAGTGCTATCCGAGCTACTGGCGACACAAAAACACCAGCAAAAGTCATGATGTTGGCTGGTTTGATTAATGGCATGCTCGATCCATTGTTGATTTTCGGTTATGGCCCTTTTCCGGAACTTGGCATTCAAGGCGCAGCCATAGCAAGTGCCTTTAGCTGGTTAGGTGCTTTGTGTGGCTCATTCTATGTGCTAATTAAACGGGAAAAATTGCTTGCTCAACCCCAATGGGCTTTGCTGAAACAAGACTGGCAACAGACACTAAAAATTGGTACCCCTGCAGCGTTATCAAACGCGATGAATCCGTTGTCCGGTGCCATTCTGATGATGCTGTTATCCAACCACGGTACAGCGGCGGTTGCTGCTTACGGCGCAGCGCAGCGTATTGAGTCCATATTGATTTTAGTATTGATGTCGCTGACCTCTGCCCTCACACCGTTTATGGCACAAAATTTAGGAGCCAAACAACCGCAACGAGCCTTTTCCGGTTTATTTATTAGCATGCGTTTTGCAGTGGTATTCCAAGGGTTTATCTTCTTGATGATGGTGCCACTGAGCATTCCTCTGGCTGCGCTGTTTTCTCAGGAAGATGCGGTGAAAAACCTGCTTTGGCATTATTTACTGGTGGTGCCATTTAGTTATGGCTTCCAAGGCATCGTAATGATGTTAGTCAGTGGTTTGAATGCGATGCACAAGCCATTGCGTGCATTCCAGTGGAGCTTTATGCGGCTGTTCATTTTTACCTTGCCATCGGCGTGGGTCGGGAGCCAAATCTACAGCATTGAAGGCTTGTTTATCGGTATCGCGGTTGGGAATACGTTGGGTGGGCTACTGGGCTACTTGTTTGCGCTGCGCGAGCGAAAATTAACGCTCATAGAGCAGAGCAGCGTGTCTTAACACTCGTCTATCACTAGTTTCTTTTTGTTGATTCTCAAATACAACAAAACCGCGGAAAGCCGCGGTTTTGTTTATCTATTTCAAGCTTGCTTAGAACAACTCTTCAGCAACTTTGTATAGATCGTTGCGTACTGGACGCTTCATGTTTTCGATTGCGTCGATGATATCGTGGTGAACAAGTTGCTCTTTCACGATACCTACACAACGACCACCATGACCTTCGATCAATAGGTGAACAGCGTAGTTACCCATACGAGATGCTAATACGCGGTCAAATGCAGTTGGACGACCACCACGTTGGATGTGACCAAGTACTGTTGCACGAGTTTCACGACCTGTCGCGGCTTCGATGTCACGTGCTAGTTCATTAGCATCCATCATTAGCTCAGTAAGCGCGATGATCGCGTGTTTCTTACCTTTAGCGATACCATCTTGGATGTTGCTGATCAGCTTGTCTTTGTCTAGACCAGTTTCCGGAGTGATGATGTATTCACAACCGCCCGCAATTGCAGACATCAGAGTCAAATCACCACAGTGACGGCCCATGATTTCTACAATTGAAATGCGTTGGTGAGATGAAGAAGTATCACGTAAACGGTCGATTGCATCGATAACGGTGTTTAGTGCACTTAGGTAGCCCACAGTGTAATCCGTACCTGCGATATCGTTGTCGATTGTGCCCGGAAGACCGATACATGGGTAACCCATTTCAGTCAGTTTCTTCGCACCCATGTACGAACCATCACCACCGATTACCACTAGTGCATCGATACCATGTTTTTTCAGGTTCTCAATCGCTTTTTCACGAACTTCCACTTGTTTAAATTCAGGGAAACGTGCAGAACCTAGGAACGTACCACCTTTGTTGATCACATCTGAAACGCTAGAACGATCTAGCTTCTCGATGCGGCCTTCGTATAGGCCTAGGTAGCCGTCGTACACACCGAATACTTCCAATCCTTCGGATAGTGCTGTACGTACTACGCCGCGTATCGCAGCGTTCATACCAGGTGCGTCACCGCCACTTGTTAAAACACCGATCTTCTTAATCATGCTCACCCTCGATCTTTGGCAATCAATTATTTAATTTTCTTTTAGGCCCCTTGTTACCAAGCAACCTGCATAATCCAGAACTGTGCGTTATGTTACATTTCCTCTACAGGATTACCAATGAAAACGCACTTTTTTATGTAACTTTTCTACTTATGTAAGAGTATTACAGTTTCTCTATGAAACTTTGTTGATTCATATCAGGATCACGAATCTTAATAAGTATTGATGGAAAGATAGTCAATAAGTACCTGTTTGTCGTCGGGCACTGATGGATTTTTCAAGCCGACCAATCTTGTGCTTTCTGCTCTTTCTCTGGTCCGAAAACGACAGACAATGGATCTTGATGGATCAATACATCCGCATCAGGAAACAGATCCAATAAATTATCTTCCACTTTATCAGCGATGTAATGCGCCTCAATTAATCGTAAGTTATCGTCTAGCTCTAAATGCAACTGTATAAAGCGCGTCGGTCCGGACATTCGCGTGCGTAACTGATGCACGCCCAATACCCCTTTTACGCTCAAACAAGCTTGGTTAATTTGCTCAAGCTCTTCATCGGGCAACTTTCTATCAAGTAAGGTTTGAATCGCTTCGCTGACCATTTTGAAAGCGCTATAAAGAATGAAGACACCAATACCAATCGCAAACACAGCATCCGCTTGAGTCACTCCAAAATAACTGAGCCCCAGAGCCACCATGATCGCAGCATTCATATACAAGTCAGTCTGATAATGCAGAGAATCCGCCGCTATTGCTTGGCTCCCCGTCACGCGAACCACATGTTTTTGGAACATCACCAAGCCAAGTGTGACCACAATCGCAAACAGCGATACATACACACCTAACTCCGGTGCGTGTAAAGCATGTGGGCGGAAAAATCGGTCAATCCCGTTAAGAATCAAAAATACTGCCGAGCCCGAAATAAACATTGCTTGGGCTAGGGCCGCTAAGGACTCAGCTTTACCATGTCCAAACGTATGTTCGCGGTCTGCCGGTTGTAAGGCGTAACGAACCACCACAAGATTCACAACCGAAGCCGCGATATCTAACATGGAGTCAATCAATGACGCCAATAAGCTCACTGAGCCGGTTACCCACCACGTGATGACTTTTACTATCAGAAGAAGCGTCGCCACAATGGTTGCAGTCCAAGCGGCGGTCGTAACTAAACGTGCGTATTGCTGTTTCATAATCAAAGAGTTAACTAAAACCATACGTTGAGTATATTGAATGACCATGAAATAACCAGATCAAAAAGAGGCAACCAATGGCTGCCTCTTTATATAACATCAATTCATGACTTAATTATTGCGCGACTTTTCCATGCGCTTGTGCATTCTGTCGCCACACTCTTGCATACGTTCATTTTGTAGCTCAACAAATTTCGCTTTCTGCTCAGGTGTTAATACGCTAAGCATTTGGTGCTTTCTTTCTAGCATTTGCACGCGACGTTCCGTTTGGCGCTCAACCATCTCTTTTGCTAATTCGCTAGCTTGAGCTTCATCAAAGTTATCCGCCAGCAAAAGCGATTGTACTTTTGCGTGATGCGCTTGACGCTCAGCCATACGTGCTTCTTTGCCATCAGCGAATTTTGCTTTCATTTCTGCTTTGTTTGCTTCACGCATTTCTTTTAGCTGATCTTTTTGTGCATCAGTCAGGTCTAGTTGACGCATGACACCTCGGTCCATACCCATGCCGCATTCGTCACGAGGACCTTTATGATGGTTTTTACCACCGTAAGCGAATGCGCTTGCGGCGCCAAGAGTAAGAGGTAGAACAACAGCAGCTAACACAAGTTTTTTTGCAGACTTCATAATACGATTCCTTACACAGGTGAGTGGTTCTTCTGAGCTGTTCTCACAGCGCTTGAGTATAGAATACGACCCGCTAGGTAAAGCGACGTATAGGGAGCGTAAAGAATCGTAAAGAGTGATTTTTCTCCTCTTCGTTGCGCATCATTCCAATGTAATATTAGGCTATCGGTAACTTACTATAGGTGCCCCCATGGCAAACATTCTTTTAATCGATGACGATATCGAGCTAACCAGCTTATTAAAAGAAGTACTCAGTTTCGAAGGGTTTGACGTCAGCGAAGCAAATGACGGTGAAGCCGGCTTAGCCGCGATCAATGATAAGATTGATTTGATTTTGTTGGATGTCATGATGCCAAAACTCAATGGCATGGAAACGCTGAAACGCTTACGTGAAAATTGGGAAACTCCCGTCTTGATGCTGACCGCTAAAGGGGAAGAAATTGATCGCGTGATCGGCTTGGAACTGGGCGCGGACGACTATTTACCAAAACCTTTTAGTGACCGAGAGCTGTTAGCGCGTATCCGCGCGATTTTACGCCGCACTAGCAGCACACAAAAAAATACCAAAAACAGCGATTGCATTGAGTATCAAGAAATCCGCCTCTATCCCGGTAAGCAAGAAGCGTATTGTGAGCAACAGTTACTCGATCTCACAGCAACCGAGTTTGCGCTACTCACCCACTTCGTACAAAACCCAGGACAAGTGCTGACCAAAGAGACACTGAGCTTAGATGTGCTTGGTAAACGACTCGCTGCTTTTGATCGCGCTATCGATATGCATGTCTCGAACTTACGTAAAAAATTACCAGATCAAAGCAATGGCAAGCCGCGAATTAAAACCCTGCGTGGTCGTGGCTACATGCTGCTTGAGGAGGATTAATGCGCCTATCACGCATCAAACTGCCAAACATCAATAGCCTGTATGGACGCATCTTTGCCATTTTTTGGTTCACCATGTTATTAGTATTGATAGCCGTGCTATCACTGCCACATTTGGACCCACGCAAAGCTCGCGATATTCCAGAAGAACACTACAAACGTATGGTAGAAACGCGTGACTCAATCCAACAAAAATACAGCCAGCAAACTGATTTAGGCCGCATACTTTTTCGTATCGAGGGCAACCGCCACGGCAAGCACGACCCTCGCCCACGAGTGTTTTTTTCTGACTACAGCGGTAATGTTCTTACGACAGAAAAACGCAGCAATTTTCAATTGCGTGCCATGCAAAACTTTGTCACCAGTATCGAAGATTACAATAATCCAAAGCAGAAGCTGTATGGTCGATACATGATTGCGGGCCCAATTCCTATCACTTTGGCAGGTTCCGATATCTTGATGTACGTGGGCTTCAAGTGGAATGAGCCACCACCTCTACTCCTGCGTCTGTTTGATCACCCATTCCAGCTCTTGCTTGCGGTCATGTTGGTTAGTACACCATTGCTGTTATGGCTTGCTTGGGCTTTGAGTCAGCCTGCACGTCGTCTTGAAGCCGCTGCTCAACGTGTAGCGAAAGGTGAATTTGTCACAGACCCTAATTTAGAAAAAGGCACGGCGGAGTTTCGTCAAGCAGGTAGCAGCTTCAACCAGATGGTCGAAGCGGTTAATCAGATGATTTCAGGACAACAACGTTTGCTATCCGATATCTCTCACGAGCTGCGCTCACCTTTAACTCGTCTGCGCATGGCAAGCGCATTAGCGACGCGTAAACAAGGCGAAAGCCCAGAACTGACTCGTATCGATACCGAAGCGCAGCGCTTGGAACAGATGATCAGCGAACTACTAGAGCTTTCTCGCATGCAGGCGAACAGTCATATGACTCGCGAAACACAGCCACTAGAAAGTTTATGGGAAGAAATCATTAAAGATGCGCAGTTTGAAGCAGAGCAAATGGGCAAACAGCTACACTATTCAGAATTACCTAAGCGCGATATTTCCGGTAACCCTAAACTGCTGATGAGTGCGGTGGAAAATATCGTTCGTAACGCCATTTACTACGGAAAAGATGAGGTACAAATCGACATCAAAGCCGATGACGATACGCTTCGTATCACGGTTGACGATAATGGAGAAGGTGTACCAGAAGAGGAACTGGCCGCGATTTTTCGCCCGTTTTATCGCGTTTCGACTGCCCGCGATCGCCACTCTGGCGGCACAGGTCTCGGCCTAACCATTACCGAAAGTGCCATTCGCCAGCACAGTGGCACGATCGCAGCCAGCCGAAGTCCTTTAGGCGGATTGCGTATGAGTATCACCTTACCGATCAATTGTTAGTCTCAATTTGATGAACTAACAATAATTCGCACCATATTTCTAGAGTGAGTGATTCACAGCCCCACCCTCACTTTAGAAATTGGTGAGGCTTCTTAGAATACCCTTACAAAGATTAAAGTTGATAATAATTATCGTTAGCATTAAAGTGAATTTTCCAATTAAGGAGGATTTACTATGTCACATACATTTCCCGCTCTGCCTTACCCGTACGATTCACTAGAGCCGTACATCGACGCGAAAACCATGGAAGTGCATTACAGCAAACACCACAAGACGTACTTTGATAAGTTTGTAAATGCCGTTGAAGGGAGCGAGCTCGAAACTCAGTCATTAGACGAGATCTTTGACAATATCTCTAAGCTCAGTCCAGCAGTACGTAATAATGGTGGCGGCTATTACAACCACATCATTTATTGGAATTGCATGTCACCAAACGGTGGCGGAGAGCCTCAAGGCGCGCTTGCTCAAGCAATTAACGATAAATTTGGTAGCTTTGCGCAATTTAAAGAGGCGTTTGCCCAAGCTGCCATCAATACCTTTGGGTCTGGCTTTGCATGGCTGATCGTAAAAGATGGTGAGATTCACATTACGTCCACCAGTAATCAAGACAACCCTCTGATGGATGTAGTGGATGTGCGCGGTGAACCAATCCTCGCATTAGACGTGTGGGAGCACGCGTATTACATCAGCTACCAAAACCGTCGCCCAGAATATATTGATGCGTGGTGGAACGTCGTCAACTGGCGAGCAGTTGAAGAAAACTATGCTCACGCTCTCTTATAAAGAGCATCGCTACTTACGGTATTAACATCCGCGCTAATGCCTGCTTTCATACCCAGGTCAATCTTGCTGAATCTCGCATATCTCGGTGACTTGGGTATATACTGCCCCTCTCTTTGACCAACTCTATTTCAATACCATGTTTGATATCGCTTTATACGAACCAGAAATCGCGCCGAACACCGGCAACATCATTCGACTATGCGCCAACTGCGGTGCAAACCTTCACTTAATTGAACCTCTGGGTTTCGATCTTGAAGAGAAAAAAGTCCGCCGCGCTGGTTTGGATTACCATGATTTAGCTCGCGTAACGCGTCATAAAAACTATCAAGCGTTCTTAGAATATTTAGAGAAAGAGAAGCAAGGTAACTACCGATTGTTTGCCTGCACCACCAAAACCACAGGCCACCACGTTGATGCACAATACCAAACGGGTGATGTTTTGATGTTTGGTCCAGAAACTCGTGGATTGCCTGCTGAAATCATCGATAGCTTGCCAATGGAGCAGCGTATTCGCATTCCAATGATGCCAGATGCGCGCAGCCTAAACCTTTCGAATGCCGTTGCGATCATTGCTTTTGAAGCATGGCGTCAAATGGGCTTTGAAGGCGCATTGTAAGCAGCACGAATTCCAAATACAGAAAAGGGCGCTTGGTGCGCCCTTTTGTTTTCTTTACTGTCTAACTCAATCAGTTGAGCTTGTTGCGATCATCATCGTCTTTACGCTCGTATTCCCCTTCGAAGGTCTTGCCATTATCTGACTGGGAATAAAATGGGTCACGACGGAACGGGTCTTGCTCAAATGGCCCCTGGTTAGAGAAACCACCTTGGAAGCCACCACCATGCATGGTTTTCACCACCATTTTGCTCATCAAGTATTTAGCTATCGCGGCGCGTGGCGCAGGAAGCAACACCAACATACCAAGGGCATCGGTCATAAAGCCCGGGGTTAACAGTAGCACGCCAGCCACCGCTAGCATTACGCCTTCAAAAATTTGCTGGGCTGGAATTTCACCTTGTTCAAGACGCCCCTGTACTGACATCAGTGTTTGTATACCTTGGCTACGAACCAACGACGCACCAACAAATGCAGTGATTAAGACTAGTGCAATGGTCGGCCATAAACCTAAAAAGCCGCCCACCTGAATAAATAAGCCGATTTCAATGATCGGAACAAAAATAAACGCTAATAATAAGATAGGAAACACACGCCCTCCTTTGTTTAATTCAGTGTAATGGTAAAAGCAGACTAAGCTCAAACGAATCGTTGTAAAAAAGCGTGTTCATACTGGTCTCCTTCTTTTTTAGACAAAGTAGCGGGAGCGCGTTTCATTCAATTGCATACCGATTTTTTCGTGCTTTTAAAGTGCTAATTTCGAACTCTAAAAACTCATGTTTGTCGAGGAAAATCGAGTACCCATAAAGGGTTATTAATAACCCGTTCATACTTTGCAAATTATTGACTCATGAAAAACGAAAAAGGTGATCTAGTTACTATTTTTATGCGCTAGGTGCAGTATCATGTGCCACATAAGTCAGGACGGATTTTCCAGCCAAAAATTCTGATGAATGGATTCTAGATTGCAGAAATGGCTAATAAATAACTTTATTATCAGAATTATCATCTAAGGATCCTGCTATGGCTACCCTATCTGATGCTCCAAAAACAGCAAACCCAGCCACTCGTATTGAAGAAGATCTATTAGGTCAACGTCATGTCCCTGCAGATGCGTACTACGGTATTCATACGCTACGTGCGATCGAGAACTTCAACATCTCCAATATGACCATCTCTGACGTACCAGAATTTGTACGCGGCATGGTAATGACCAAAAAAGCAGCAGCGTTAGCAAACAAAGAACTTGGCGCTATTCCAAAAGACGTTGCAAACTACATCATCGAAGCGTGTGATTTGATCCTAGAAACTGGCAAGTGTATGGATCAGTTCCCATCAGACGTATTCCAAGGCGGTGCAGGCACTTCAGTTAACATGAACACGAACGAAGTGATCGCAAACGTTGCGCTTGAGTTGATGGGTAAAGAGAAAGGCCAATACGAATTTGTTAATCCAAATGACCATGTAAACAAGAGCCAATCAACCAACTGTGCGTACCCAACAGGCTTCCGTATTGCGGTATACAACAGCGTACACAAGCTAATGGAAGCAATTGAGTACCTAAAAGGCGCATTCGAACTTAAAGCCGTTGAGTTTAAAGATGTACTGAAAATGGGCCGTACTCAGCTTCAAGACGCAGTACCAATGACAGTAGGTCAAGAGTTCCATGCGTGGGCGGTAACACTAAACGAAGAGATTCGTGCTCTAGATTACACATCTAAACTCCTCCTAGAAATCAACCTAGGCGCAACCGCAATCGGTACTGGTCTAAATACACCAACTGGCTACCAAGCGCTTGCAGTAAAACACCTAGCGGAAGTAACAGGCCTTGACGTTGTTGCAGCAGAAGACCTTATCGAAGCAACGTCTGACTGTGGTGCATACGTAATGACTCACGGCGCACTAAAACGCCTAGCAGTGAAACTATCGAAGATCTGTAACGACCTTCGTCTACTTTCTTCTGGTCCTCGTGCGGGTCTAAATGAATTGAACCTACCTGAAATGCAAGCAGGCTCTTCAATCATGCCAGCTAAAGTAAACCCAGTTATCCCAGAAGTAGTAAACCAAGTTTGCTTCAAAGTTCTCGGTAACGACAACACGGTTTCTTTCGCAGCAGAAGGCGGTCAGCTACAGCTAAACGTAATGGAACCAGTTATCGCACAAAGCGTGTTTGAGTCTATCTCTCTACTACACAATGCGTGTGTGAACCTACGTGATAAATGTATCGACGGCATCACTGTGAACAAAGAAGTTTGCGAAAACTACGTTTACAACTCTATCGGTATCGTCACTTACCTAAACCCATACATCGGCCACCACGAAGGTGACATCGTAGGTAAGATTTGTGCAGAAACTGGCAAGAGTGTTCGTGAAGTCGTGCTAGAGCGCGGTCTGCTTACAGCAGAGGAGCTTGATGAAATCTTGTCAGTAGAAAACTTCATGCATCCTACTTACAAAGCAAAACGTTACGAGTAATAACGAATCCGAAGGGGGCCACTCAGGCCCCTTTTTTAGGCTCTCATACGGTTAACCACATTTTTTATATGCTTTTATTGCCGCTAAACCACTAGGTTCTCATTCTCTGAGCATTTACTCCTGTTCCTGAGTGTTCAAAAAATCAGAATCAAATAAAAAACTAAAGAGGTATCAATATGGTCATGGTCGAACTCTTCGTGGTTCTGCTCTTCATCTATTTGGGGGCAAGAATCGGTGGTATCGGCATTGGTTTTGCCGGTGGTGCTGGGGTCATTGCGTTGTCTTTGATCTTGGGCGTACCAACAAGCCAAGCTTACATTCCCGTTGACGTAATTTTGATCATCATGTCTGTAATCACCGCTATCGCAGCAATGCAGGTAGCGGGTGGTTTAGACTGGATGGTGCAAGTTGCTGAAAACTTTTTGCGCAAGCATCCTGAGCGCATCACCTTTTATGCGCCTATCGTAACTTACCTAATGACATTAATGGCGGGTACTGGCCACACGGCATTCTCTACTTTGCCAGTGATTGCAGAAGTAGCGAAAGGCCAAGGCGTGCGCCCTTCTCGTCCACTGTCTATCGCGGTCGTAGCATCGCAAATCGCTATCACCGCATCACCAATCTCAGCGGCTGTTGTAGCGTTCGCGGCAATGCTGCACCCATTTGGCGTTGACTACCTAACACTACTAGCAATCTGTATCCCAACGACGTTCATCGCGTGCATGATCGGTGCGTTCGTGGCGAACTTCATGGGCTGTGAGCTAAAAGACGATGCTGAATACCAAGAGCGTCTAGAAAAAGGCTTAATCAAGCTAAATACAGAAGCAAAACGCGAAATCCTACCAACAGCGAAGAAAGCCACCTTCATCTTCCTAGGCGCAATCGCATTTGTCGTGTGTTACGCAGCAGCAATTTCTGGCTCTGTGGGTCTTATCGAGAACCCTGCTCTAGGCCGTAACGAAGCTATCATGACGGTAATGCTAGCAGCTGCGGCAGCTATCGTAATGAGCTGTAAAATCGATGCTGGCAAAATCCCAGCCGCAGCAACATTCCGCTCTGGTATGACAGCGTGTGTGTGTGTTCTTGGTGTGGCATGGCTAGGTTCTACGTTCGTTAACGCGCACGTTGACGGCATCAAAGAAGTGGCTGGTGCGCTACTAGCAGACTACCCATGGATGCTAGCACTCGTTCTATTCTTCGCTTCAATGCTGCTTTACTCACAAGGTGCAACCACTGTTGCGCTGATGCCAGCAGCACTAGCAATCGGTGTCGCACCACTTACCGCAGTTGCATCTTTCGCAGCAGTAAGTGCGCTATTCGTGCTGCCAACTTACCCAACGCTTCTAGCAGCGGTTGAGATGGACGACACGGGTTCAACTCGTATCGGTAAGTACGTATTCAACCACCCATTCTTTGTACCTGGTGTGGTAACCATCGCTTCTGCGGTAGCACTTGGCTTCGCATTCGGTGGTCTACTGATCTAGTAGAAACAGAGTCTTACTCGGGGAGCTTCGGCTCCCTTTTTTATTGCCTGTTGTCTTGATTTATGCTCAATAAATCTTCATTTTCATGAAACTTATTGACTCGCCTCCGGGTCTGATTGAGTTACACTAACGGCAATTATCTAAGATGAATTGACTCTTTTATGCGCGCATTACTTTCCGTTTTACTCTTAGGGCTCATTACCTTTTCCACTCCGTCTTTAGCTTTATTTGGCAAAGACCAGTTTAACAGTAGCCAGAACAACAGTTTTGGTAGCAGCAGCGACAGCTTTGTTCCGGTTGATCAGGCGTTTCCATTTAACTTCTACCAGCAAGATGACAAATTGATGCTCGATTGGCAGGTACGTGACGGGTACTACCTATATCAAGAGCGCTTGTCTGTAGCTGGTGAGAAAGTATCGCTAGGCGAACTGCAAATGGAAGACGGCACACCGCATAAAGATGAATTCTTTGGTGACGTGCATATCTATACTCAACCTCTCTTCGTTAATGTACCAATGCATGATTGGCAAGACGGTGCGCGCGTGGTGGTGCAATACCAAGGTTGTGCGAAAGCAGGCTTCTGTTACCCGCCAGAAACTCGCGTGATTCCTATCAGCGCGTTTACTTCGTCGAACTCAGATTCAACAGCGGCGACGACAATACCAAAAGCAGAACAAGCACCAACAGCAACGCCACCAGCGGCGCAATCATCTACGTCTGATGACACATCATCAGCGCCAGTAACACAGCAAGATAGCCTTGCAGCCAACCTTGCTGATAACTGGTGGACACCACTTCTGTTCTTGGCGCTTGGTGTGGGCTTGGCGTTTACACCTTGTGTGCTGCCGATGTACCCAATTCTGACCAGCATCGTGCTTGGCAGTGGCAAACTGAGTCAGCGCCGTGCGCTAGGCTTGTCGTTTGTCTATGTACAAGGCATGGCGCTGACTTACACCCTACTCGGCCTTGTGGTGGCATCTGCAGGTATGCAGTTCCAAGCAGCAATGCAACACCCTTATGTGCTGATTGGCTTGAGCGTACTGTTCATCGCACTCGCTTTGTCTATGTTTGGTCTGTACTCATTACAGCTACCAAGCAACGTTCAAACATGGTTGAATAACTTAAGTAATAAGCAACAGGGCGGCAGCAGTGCAGGCGTATTCGCCATGGGGGCGATTTCTGGACTGGTGTGCTCACCATGTACCACGGCACCTCTGTCTGGTGCGCTACTTTACGTGGCACAAAGCGGCGATTTGCTTACCGGTGGTATCGCGTTATACGCGCTGGCGATGGGCATGGGTATTCCGCTGATCCTTGTAGCGGTATTTGGCAACAAGTTGCTACCAAAAGCCGGCGGTTGGATGGACCGCGTGAAAACGCTGTTCGGCTTTATTCTGCTTGCCGCACCTATCTTCTTACTAGAACGCATCATGCCAGAAATGTGGTCAACGATTCTGTGGTCAGCACTGGGTATTGCTGCTTTTGGTTGGCTATACCACATCAAAAACAGTCTAGAGTTTGGTGGCTGGAAACAAAGTGCCGTGGGCATAATCGCCGTCTTAGGTTTGCTAGCCGCAGCACAACCTATCTTAAATTACTGGTTTGGCAACAGCACAACACAAACTCAGCAAGCCACTGTTAGCTTTACTCGCATTGCTAACGTGGCGGAGCTTGAAGAACAACTGGCACTTGCGAAAGCGGCAGGTAAACCCGTCATGCTCGATTTCTACGCCGATTGGTGTGTAGCATGTAAAGAGTTTGAAAAGTACACCTTCCATGACCCAAGCGTCGAAGCAAAACTGCAAGACTTCGTTCTTCTGCAAGCGGACGTGACCAAAAACCAAGTGCAAGACATCGAACTACTGAAGCACATGAATGTACTTGGTTTACCAACAATTGAGTTTTGGGATGCCAGTGGCGAACACGTTTCAAACGCTCGTTTGACGGGATTCATGCAAGCTGAGCCTTTCTTAGAGCATATCAAGCAGTTCTGATAACCAGATATTCAAACGCCAGTGATGTCCACTGGCGTTTTTTATTGCTCAGATTTGAATAAGAACATTGCGTTTATATGCAATTTTCCTAATAAAAGTCGATTTGGTTCAGACTTTTAGCGAATAAATATTGTCCACTCTCTCAAAGCTGGACAATAATAAATTTAACGAAATAGTCAAAAGTGTTTAACGTCATGGATTCGACCTACACCATCATTATTGCAGATGATCACCCACTCTTCCGGAATGCCTTGTTTCAATCTATCCACATGGCTATTAGTGGTGCAAATTTGCTGGAAGCGGACTCACTCGACGCACTTCTGGCTTTGTTGGAGCGAGAGGAAGAGCCAGATTTAGTGCTATTGGATCTCAAAATGCCAGGAGCAAATGGTATGTCTGGCTTGATTCATTTGCGAGCAGAGCATCCAGATTTACCTATCGTCGTCGTTTCAGCGAGTGAAGAGCCGGCGATCGTGACGCAGGTGAAAAGCCATGGTGCATTTGGTTTTATTCCCAAGTCCAGCGACATGCGCGAATTAGTGAACGCGCTCAATCAAGTGCTGAATGGCGACCCATACTTCCCTGAAGGGTTGATCACCAATAACGCGGCATGTAATGACTTAGCGGAAAAGATTGCTGCGCTAACACCGCAGCAATATAAAGTGTTGGGAATGTTGTCCGATGGCTTGCTGAACAAGCAAATCGCTTACGAATTGAATGTTTCGGAAGCTACCATAAAAGCGCACATGACAGCGATTTTCCGTAAGCTCGGTGTAAAGAACCGCACGCAAGCCGTGATTATGCTGACGGAAATGAGCGACTAGATTGACATCTTATCGTCAGACTTACTTTTTTCGTTTGGCAATCGGATACCGACTTTAGTGACCTGCTGATCAACAACATCAGCGACGATCCAATGCAAACCTTGCCACTCGAAATGGTCTCCCAATACTGGCGTGCTACCTAATTGCTCTTCGACAAGGTTTCTCAAACTTTTATCCAGCGGTTCATCCCCCAGATTCAAACCATACATCACGGCAATATCGGCAAGCTTCACTTCAATATCGAGGAAGAAGTCACCGAAGAATCGCGCTAGCGACGCTTTCTCTGGGGCTTCACTAAACAGTAAGCTCAGTGCATCTAAATCCTTTTCTTGTGCTAATACACACAAGGTATCATCTTCCTCAAGACGCGTACTGCCGGATGGGTGCAATAGCTCTTTACTGCGAAATACAGCGGCGATACGCGTTCCTTCCGGCATCGAAAGACTACGTAATGGCTCACCAATGCACCATTTATCTGCTTTAAGTCTATAGATAAACAGCTCCCACTCACTGGTCGGGTAAATCTCTACACCCGTACGCGAAATTGGCTCAGGCTTAGAAGGTAGCTCGACCTTTGCAAGAGACATCGCCTTAGTCAACGTGCCCCCTTGTACTATCAAAGACACCATTACTACAAAGAATGCCAAATTGAAGTACAGTTGAGCATCTGGCAACCCTGCCATCATCGGAAATACCGCGAGGATGATAGGTACAGCACCACGCAGTCCTACCCAAGAGACAAACCACTTTTCACGTGGCGTGAAACTCTTGAATGGCAGTAAACCAATCCAAACAGAGATTGGTCGGGCAAACAAAATCATCCCGAAAGCAAGCGCAAGACCTGGCAACGCAATAGAGAGTAAATTGGATGGCGTAACCAACAAACCAAGCACCAAGAACATACCAATTTGAGCTAGCCACGTCATACCATCTAAAACATGAAGAATAGAGTGGCGGCTGCGTGTTGGACGGTTACCTAATAAAAGACCAACAAGGTAAATCGACAAAATACCACTGCCACCCAAAGTGTTAGATAAAGCGAAAATAAGCAAGCCACCACTGACCGTTAAAATAGAATACAGCCCATCTGGTAATTGATTGCGATTGATAACTTTCCATAAGATCCAGCCACCAGCGAAGCCAAGTAACGCGCCAATACCAAACTGCTTAAGAAAACTGAACGCCAAAAAGCCCGCACTTAAATCTGCGCCAGGGTTCGCTAAAATAGCAATCAGAGTTACGGTCAGAAACACCGCCATTGGGTCATTGGTGCCGGATTCAATTTCCAGCGTTGAACCAACACGTTCGTTCAGGCTACGACCTTTGAGTAGAGAGAAGACCGCGGCAGCATCGGTGGAACCAACAATCGCACCAACCAATATGCCTTGCAATAAATCTAAGTCGAATAACCACGTTGCCATCAGCCCGGTCAAAATGGTGGTGATCGCAACGCCAAATGTCGCCAAAGAGACCGAGGGCCATAACGCAACCCTAAAGCTGGCGACCCGCGTTCTCATCCCACCATCAAGCAAAATGATGGCTAATGCGAGGTTACTAACCAAATAAGCGATCGAAAAGTTATCGAATAAAATGCCGCCTAAGCCGTCTTCCCCCGCTAGCATTCCAACGGCTAAAAATACCAAAAGAATTGGGATTCCCAACTTAGAAGACACTGGGCTTAAAAGAACGCTAAGTGCGATTAACAACGCACCTATTAGAAAAAAACTGTTAATGGTGTCTGCGTCCATTCTCACCCTCCCTTAATGAAAAACGATAATAATTGTGATGAGCAAGGCTACTTCGTTAATGAGGTAATGCCCTAATCTGCCTCCCCTTTACACCGTCTCAAAATGCGAGGTTGTACGAGAATGACTCAGTTATATTACTTTATTGTGCGTTAAAACGGTGATTTGATGCGAAAACTTTATGTAAATAAATTACTTGTGAGCTTTCTTATCTACGCCTTCTCTCTTTAAGAGCCACAAGATCACCACCAATACTTACACAGCATCTCCAAGTTCAATGAAGAAAAGATTAATGGCCCGTCTTAATCATGCCTGTTTATCCAATCAACCTTTAGACCTTTGGCTAACTTAACAGTTTATTAACATAACGTTTTACCCCTTTTTTCGCTGCAAAAGCCCATAATATGGGGGTTCTTCATTTTTAACACCCCGACTAAAGTTGAAAAGAGTTATTGCCAACACCTTGCTAATGTACATATTGAAACATTTCATTAACAACAATACCAATCGTAAGGAGACGGCAATGGCATTTGAAAGCGAAGAAAGAGCCAAAGCCTATTGGGACAAAAACGTGAAGCTCATGATCGGCCTAATGGTCATCTGGTTCGTCGTGTCTTTCGGCTGCGGCATTTTATTTGTCGACGTACTAAATCAATTTCAACTAGGCGGTTACAAACTCGGTTTCTGGTTTGCTCAACAAGGCTCCATCTATGCGTTCCTAGGAATTATTTTCTATTACGCATGGAAGATGCGCCAAATTGACCGTGAATTCGGCGTGGACGAATAAGGAGTCACTCAGATGGATTTGAAAACTATTACCTACCTGGTCGTTGGCGCCACGTTCATCCTGTACATCGGGATTGCTATTTGGGCTCGCGCCGGCTCAACCAAAGAGTTTTATGTTGCTGGTGGCGGTGTAAACCCGATTGCAAACGGTATGGCAACCGCAGCCGATTGGATGTCCGCAGCGTCGTTTATCTCAATGGCAGGCTTAATTGCCTTCATGGGCTATGGCGGCTCAGTATTTCTAATGGGTTGGACTGGTGGTTACGTTCTGCTTGCGCTGTTGCTAGCACCTTACCTACGCAAATTTGGGAAGTTTACGGTGCCAGAGTTCGTTGGTGAACGCTTTTACTCCAATACCGCACGTATCGTAGCGGTTGTTTGTCTTATCATCGCATCAGTGACTTATGTTATCGGTCAGATGAAAGGCGTGGGTGTTGCGTTTGGTCGCTTCTTAGAAGTGGACTACTCCACTGGCCTATTAATTGGTATGTGTATCGTTTTCATGTACGCGGTTCTTGGCGGCATGAAAGGCATCACTTACACGCAGATTGCTCAATATTGCGTACTCATTCTTGCTTACACTATCCCTGCAATCTTTATCTCTCTGCAACTCACTGGTAACCCAATCCCACAAATTGGTCTGGGGAGTACCATGGCTGGTACCGATGTCTATCTACTCGATCGGCTTGACCAAGTTGTGACCGAACTCGGATTTAGTGAATACACGACCCAAGTACGTGGCGACACACTTAATATGTTTGTCTACACCATGTCACTGATGATTGGTACTGCCGGTCTACCACACGTAATTATCCGTTTCTTTACCGTGCCGAAGGTTCGCGACGCACGTACATCAGCAGGCTGGGCTCTGATCTTCATCGCAATCCTTTACACTACAGCACCAGCGGTATCAGCGATGGCTCGTCTCAACCTAATGAATACGGTAAATCCAGCTCCGGGTCAGCACCTAGCGTATGACGAGCGTCCTGCGTGGTTCAAAAACTGGGAAACAACTGGACTACTCGGTTTTGACGATAAAAATGGCGATGGCAATATCCAATACACTTCAGATGCGTCCACCAACGAACTGCGCGTTGATAACGACATCATGGTATTGGCTAACCCAGAGATCGCTAAACTACCAAACTGGGTGATCGCACTTGTGGCAGCAGGTGGTCTTGCAGCTGCACTATCTACCGCAGCAGGTTTACTACTCGCCATTTCTTCAGCTATTTCCCATGACTTAATCAAAGGGGTTATCAATCCGAACATATCCGAGAAAAAAGAGCTACTTGCTAGTCGAATATCAATGGCAGTAGCGATAGCAGCCGCAGGCTATCTCGGTCTAAATCCGCCTGGATTTGCCGCAGGTACGGTAGCACTCGCCTTTGGTCTTGCCGCTTCATCCATCTTCCCTGCATTGATGATGGGCATCTTCAGCAAGAGCATCAACAAAGAAGGCGCAATCGCCGGTATGATTGCGGGTATCAGTATTACGCTGTTCTACGTATTCCAACACAAAGGCATCCTTTTCGTTGCTGATTGGAAGTATCTAGAAAGCTGGGGAACAAACTGGTTCCTAGGTATTGAGCCAAACGCGTTTGGTGCTATCGGCGCACTATTTAACTTCATCGTCGCATTCGCTGTCTCCAAAGTAACAGCAGAAACGCCACAAGAAGTAAAAGACCTAGTCGAACACGTTCGCGTGCCAATAGGTGCTGGTAGTGCAGTGGATCACTAAAAACTAATCAAAACCACAAAAGCCCCGCTTGGAACCAGCCGTCCGGGGCTTTTTTATTCTCACTTTTCAGTTACCATATTCGCAGTATGTCGTTGCAAGGAAGCCAAGATGTTCAAAAACAAGCACTTTATTCTCGCTCTACTGATTGCGCCAGTTCTCTCTTTGATCGCTTACTTCGGTACCGATATGGCCCTCAGCGAGAAACCCCACGCGGCGCAAGAAGGGGAAACTTACAAACTCGCGAGTAAGTCTAATTGTCGTTACACCAGTGGTCTGTGTGATATGGAAAATGGCGATTTTAAAGTGAAATTTCGCTCTGAAAAACTCACTAAAAATAACTTAGAATTGTCACTCAACGCCGCTTACCCACTCGAAGGGGTTAAAGTTTCTATTGTGAGTGACAAAGAGAAAAACGCTCAACCGATTGATATGAAGCCCGCCGATCAAGCAGGCCAAAGCTGGTACATCACCTTACCAAAGCCTGCATCTGCAGAAAGCTGGTTAAGAGTCGTCATTCAATCAGGCGGCACACTGTATTATGGTGAAACACAAACCGCATTTGTGAAGTACGAAACCTTATTTACTGAATAACGGCGACAAGCTAATTCACCGGTATTCAAACGACAGTGACTTAGTTTCACTCAGCATAAATGAATTCCTACTCAGCCGACGCCTTTGCGTCGGCTTTTGTTTCCGTAAGTCTTTCTTCAACAACCTCTTACTCTAAAAAGGGTTGCCAACCCACAACTTAATTGATAATAATTATCATTACATTTAATGAGAGGTGGTTATGGACAACAAACGGGACATCTTTAACGCATTTTTTAAAGCCCAAGATAGATTCCTTCTCGCCGCACCACATGGCTTTGAGCCAGACGTGATTCATGACTATATTCATTGGGGAATGGTGTTGTCTTCTTGTTATGAACACGATGCCGATGAAGAAAATCTATTGTTGTGTGAGCTGTTTTTACGTCAGGTTTATTTCCATTTACTAGACGCAATTCAAGACTCAACTCGCAGTCGTATCTTCCGTCGTGTCTGTCTCGATTCTATCCATACGCCATTATTTTGCCTCAAACGCTATTACTACCAGTTTGAACAAGGCGACGTGAAATTTCTCGCACTACAACAACAATTACGCCTGATTCAAATCTCACTCGATTAACCAAAAGGATCCCTACCATGAGCACCGAATTCCGCATAGAAACTGACAGTATGGGCGAAGTAACGGTCCCTGCAGATGCTCTCTACCAAGCCCAGACTCAACGCGCCGTCGATAACTTCTCATTCAGTCAACATAAAATGCCATCTGGTTTTATCAAAGCGTTAGCACACATCAAGCAGACTGCGGCACTCACCAACGCACAGCTAGGGCTGCTTGAGGGAGATATTGCCAACGCGATTGCTGACGCAGCTCAAGCAATTATCGAAGGCAATCATATTGAGCAATTCCCAATTGACGTATTTCAAACCGGATCAGGTACTAGCTCAAATATGAATGCGAATGAGGTAATTGCAACACTGGCCTCCCAGCATCTAGGCGGCACTGTCAGCCCTAATGATCACGTCAATATGGGACAAAGCAGCAACGATGTGGTACCAACGGCCATTCAAGTTAGCGCAGCATTAGCCATTGAAAAACAGCTCTTCCCGGCCCTGTCACACCTAAGCCAAACACTAGAGTCTAAGCAACAAGCATTGAAAGATGTTGTAAAAACCGGTCGCACCCACTTAATGGACGCGATGCCAATTACCTTTGCTCAAGAACTTGGCGGTTGGCAGTTCCAAATCGAGCATGCAAAACAAGCGATTGAACAAACACTTCCTGCTGTAAAAGCCTTAGCCCAAGGTGGTACGGCGGTTGGAACGGGGATCAATGCCGATCCACGCTTTGCAGACTTATTCGCTAGCAACCTAACCCAGTCAACTCGTATTCAGTTCATGGCCAGTGATAACTTCTTTTTCAATTTAAGCAGTCAAGATGCGATCGTCGCTCTGTCGGGACAGCTCAAAACAGCAGCAGTTGCGATCATGAAGATCGCAAATGATCTTCGTTGGATGAATTCAGGTCCATTGGCTGGTTTAGGTGAGATTGAATTACAAGGCTTGCAACCGGGTTCTTCCATCATGCCTGGCAAAGTAAATCCTGTGATCCCAGAAGCCGCAGCTATGGCATCAGCGCAAGTCATTGGTAATGACACCACCATTACCGTCGCAGGCCAAGCGGGCAACTTCCAGCTTAACGTCATGCTGCCAGTTATTGCTCATAACGTATTGGAGAGCATCGAGTTACTCTCTAACAGCGCAACCGCTTTAGCTGACAAAGCCATTGCGACGTTTGAAGTTCGCCAAGATAACTTGGATGTAGCACTCGCCAAAAACCCTATTTTGGTCACGGCTCTCAACCCGGTCATTGGTTACCTAAAAGCGGCAGAAGTCGCGAAAAAAGCCTACAAACAGGGACGCGCGATTATTGATGTCGCGGAAGAAGAAACTGATTTGGATAGAGCCACACTAGAGCGATTGCTTAATCCAGCCAAACTGACTCAAGGCGGCGTCGCAGAATAAGCGGCAAACTCAGCCTATCAACTAAGATTACAAACATCGAGACCTCCATTCGGAGGTCTCTTTTTATAGCGATTTTTCAAACACTCCAATCCTAAGCGACTCGATTGAGCACCGAACGCAGCTTAAGCGGCTTAACTGGCTTAGCAATAAAGCTGAACCCATTTGCTTTGATGCCATCAAGCATATCATCGGTACGATCTGCACTGATGATGACGCCTTCAAAGCTGTGGCCTAATCTTAGGCGGCATTGCTGTAGCACTTCTAAACCAGTACGACCATCATCAAGTCGGTAATCGGAGAAAATTACATCCGGAATCCAACCATCCT
Organism: Vibrio sp. Vb1729; assembly: GCF_033338655.1. Classification (NCBI taxonomy): domain Bacteria; kingdom Pseudomonadati; phylum Pseudomonadota; class Gammaproteobacteria; order Vibrionales; family Vibrionaceae; genus Vibrio; species Vibrio sp. Vb1729. The sequence continues at coordinate 51,694 of NZ_JAWOTB010000014.1, forward strand.
CAAGCGCTTGTAGACTTTCAACTAAATCAATCGCAACTCGTGTATCGCAGCCCCATCGGGAAAGTAAGTTTTCCATGCCGACTAGAATGTCAGGCTCATTATCGACACATAGGATTCTCAGATGACCAAGTTCAGATTGCTTACTCATTGCCACGTGAACTGGATGAGGCTGAACATGATCAGCTTTATCTAGGGTGATGGAAAAAACACTGCCTTTTCCAACCCAAGAGCGCATCGAAATTTCATGCCCAAGTACCTGAGCAATTCCTTTCGAAATCGCCAAACCAAGTCCGAGGCCTTGGTCGGAACGAACTTGAGTTCCGCGATTAAACTCTTCAAAAATCTCTTGCTGCTTCTCTTCTTCAATCCCCACTCCATTATCCCATACATCAATACGCACTCGCCCTTTCACGCGGCGAACACCGAGTGCGACTTTGCCATTCGGGTTATAACGAAACGCATTGGTCAGGAAGTTTTGCACCACACGGCGCAGCAGTTTGGGATCCGACTTAACCATGAGTGAGGACGGAATCATGGTGAACTCTATACCTTGCTGTTTGGCTAACGCACTAAACTCAGCATTCAAATTCGATAACACATCATTTAACGCAAAGCCATGCACGTTGACTTCCAACTTGCCCGATTCCAAACGCGAGATATCCAGCAAATCTCCAATTAAGTCTTCGGCAGCCTCTAAAGCACTTTCAATGTGTGCTGACAGCTTTTTGGCTTCGCTGTCTTTGGCGACTTCCGATAGTGAAGATGCGAATAGACGCGCCGCGTTGAGCGGTTGCATCAAGTCATGGCTTACTGCCGCCAAGAACCGTGATTTGGACTTCGATTCCAAATCAGAGCGCTGCGTCGCTTCCACCAGCTGCTTGTTGAGTTGTTCTAATTCTCGAGTCCGCAGACGTACCCTTTCTTCCAATGTCTCGTTGGCGTCTTTCAGTGCTTGCTCTGCATCACGGAATACGGTGATGTCGGTAAAGCTCATCACAAAGCCACCACCTGGCATTGGGTTACCTTGCACCTCTATCACGCGACCATCGGGACGAACCCGAGAAGAGGTGTGCCGAGTCCCTTGCTCAAGGTGATAAACACGGCGACGAACGTGGTCATCAGGGTCACCAGGGCCACACAACCCCTGCTCTGCATTGTGCCGAATCACATCCGCAATCGGTCGACCTACTTGAATCAGGCCTGGCGGAAATTCAAAGAGTTCTAAATAGCGTTGGTTCCACGCTACCAAGCGTAGTTGCTTATCGACGACCGCAATACCTTGTCCAATATGCTCAATCGCGCCTTGGAGTAAACCCCGACTAAAATCGTACAGTTCAGAGGCTTCATCGACGATAGTCGCCACCTCTTCAAGCTGCATGTTTCTTCCTTGCAGAGCAGAAGTAAGTACTAACTTAGCAGAAGATGCTCCAAATACCCCTGCTAGCACACGCTCCGTATGCCGAATCAGAGAAGATGGCGCTTGTTGATTCGGCATCAACTCTTCTCGTTGCTGGCTCCAGTAGGCTTGAAACGCCGCTTTAACTCGCGTTCGTCCTACAAATCTAGACGCTAGCATTTCCAGTTCTGCAACCGTAACGCGGCTCTGGTACAGACTCATATTTTCGCTTTCAGGCAGCGGTGTACCAACGAATGATGCCGATTGTAAGCGCTCACTTAGGCTTGGTCGGGTAGCCATAGAAACCACAACAAAACACACTGCATTAGCGACCACACTGAGGATCATCCCCCAATCTGAAATCGCGATATCAAAACTAGCCAATACCTCTGGTGGCGTAATCAACCAGATCAGGAAGTTATTACTGGCGTCTCCGGCAAGCATGTCTGTTTGGCTCATTAACGTAATCAACCAGGTAGCAAAACCCACCGCGAGGCCAACATACACACCTTTCTTATTCCCTTGACGCCAATACATACCGCCAACCAGCGCAGGAGCGAATTGCGTGATAGCCGCGAACGAGAGAAAGCCGATAGCAGACAGTGAATGAATAGTGTCCAACGCTTGATAGAAACACCACGCGCCAATCAACAAAACTAATATCAAACCACGGCGGATCCGCAGTAATAATTCAGAAAAATGGTGATGGTTACGCTGCGTCAGTCGCATGCGACGCAATAGCAATGGCATAACCAAGTCATTCGAGACCATGATCGCTAAGGCAATCGTCGATACGATAACCATGCCACTTGCCGCTGAAGTACCGCCTAGAAACGCAAGTAAGGCGATTTCACTCGCCCCTACCGACATCGGCACACTGATGACATAAGTATCAGGCGAAGCGCCACTCAAGAGACCTTGCCCTACCCACGCAATAGGTAAAACAAAAATCCCCATTAAGATCAGATAAATGGGGAACAACCAACGAGCCACGTGCAAATCTTGAGCACGTTCATTTTCCACAACCATCGTATGGAATTGTCGCGGAAGGCAAACGATCGCCAGCATCGTGAGTACAGTATGAATCAATATAGTCGGGATATTTGGTGACTGATACGTCTGTGCGGCAACATCAATTAAGCTCAAATTCTCGGTGTTCATCGCCAACCAAACAATGAAAACACCAACCACTAAAAAAGCCAGCAGTTTGATAATGGATTCGAAGGCAATTGCCATCATCATCCCACGATGGTGTTCCGTGTTATCAATGTGGCGGGTACCGAATAGCATCGTAAAAATCGCCAATGCGACCACAACAAACCACGACACGCTATCGTTTTGATAACCAAAATCAGTAGCCAGCTCCGGAGCAATGATTTCAAGCCCCATAGTGATACCACGCAGCTGTAAAGCGATGTACGGCAAAATTCCCGCAACCGCTATGAGCGTAACAACCACGGCCAAACCTTGGGATTTACCGTAGCGTGCTCCGATAAAGTCAGCAATCGACGTGATGTGTTCCCGTTTAGCAATCAAAATAAGCCGAGCTAAAACGCGCCATCCGATGGTAAACACTAAAATGGGAGCAATATAGATAGGCAAGAAAGACCAAGGATTACTGCTGGCCTGCCCGACCGTGCCGTAGAAGGTCCACGATGTACAGTACACCGCAATGGAAAGGCTATAAATCCAAGGCCGCCAGCGCGCTAGCCACCTTTTCTGAATGTCGCCGTACCACGCGATGATAAATAAAGCTCCCAAATACGCTAAAGAAACGGGAACCACCAGCCATCCTTGCATCCGATATCCTTTCTTGCCTTTCTTGCTACTTTTAAAGCAAGAGAATAAAAAAACCTCTCCATGAGGGAGAGGTTTCATTTAACACTGCTTTGATAACGGAGACAAAGCTTAGTTTTTAACCTTTGTTACATAAGTCTAATTCTGTGTTTCAAGTGGCTTGTCTGATACATCAACCACCTGATGTGGGTCTTGCGAATCAAGCTTGATGAACAGAGCCAATAACCCCATCGCGGCCATGCCCCAGAACACAAGCGATCCCCAGTGCTCATAACCCCAGCCACTCAATACGGTCATTAACGCGATAAATGCGCCCAACGGAATCGCGTTATACAACGCTTGCAACGCTACGATCTTATTTTCTTCGGAGTTTTGGATATATTGGATCGCGGCAATGTGTGCGGTAGCGAAAGTCACACCATGCAATAGTTGAACAACCACCAAAGCAATAATTGATGTTGTCGACGCCGTAATACCCCAACGCATCATTACACCAACGGCAGCAGCAATAAACAGCGCGCGTATTGACCAACCTACGAATAAGCGCTTACTCAATGCAAACACTGCCACTTCTGCGGCCACTCCTAAGCTCCACAAGTAGCCAATGACATCTTCCGAGTGACCAGCGGCCTTCCAGTGAATCGCACTAAAGCCGTAGTAAGCCGCATGACTGCCCTGAATTAGTGACACCAACACTAAGAATTTTAGTATCGGCTTGTCGGTCAAAAGAGCGGTCAGCTTTGGACGTTCTGCGCTTTGCCCACCGTGCGTTACAGGCATTGGGTTAGTCGGTCGCATAGCAAACAGCAACGAGATAAACACGCCGAACATCGCAGTGTACAAGATCATATCGGAGCCAAATTCAGCCACCAGGTAGCCCACTGCCGTCGAGCCTGCGATAAAGGCGATCGAACCCCATAGCCGCGTGCGGCCATAATCGAGCATTTTCAGGCGAGCGTAGTAATTTGCCATCGCGTCCGACAACGGAATAATCGGTCCACAACAAAGATTGAACAACACTGTCGCTAGTGCCATTAACCAAAAGCTACCACCCGTAAAAAAGTGAAATCCAACAAAAAGGAGGGCAGCGAAACTCAACCAACGTAAAGCAGGCATAAGATGTTCGACTTTGTGTACTCGTGGGGTGATCACGATATTGGCAACACAACGTGTCGCAAGGCCTAACCCGACCAGCAAACCGATATCTGTCGAAGATACGCCCTGATCCTTAAACCAAAGTGACCAAAATGGCAGATACACGCCATACGCAAAGAAGAATCCGAGAAAGTACTGGGAAATCCAGCCATACGGAGAAGGTTTCAACATTACTAATATCCTAAAACGGGAACACCAACGTTCGAGCCGGGAATTATGGATCGCCATGCGTATTATAAAAAGGGAAGAATAAGAAACTTATCGTTTCCTCGATGGAATACTAACTTTGCGACATTTGGCATCTTCAAGCGAAAACATCGTAATTTAGACCAAAGTCGTCTGGCTTCCGGTAAGAAATTTGTCAGACTTAGAGAGTGTTCCTTCCATCATTATTGGGTGTTCTCATGCCTGACAAATTTAACATGCAATCTCCACCGTTCGATCGCTTAACTGAAGCACAACAAACGCGACTGCGATCGTCTCTGGACGTCGCCTACTATCGAGCTCGAGATGTTATTTTATCCTGCGGACAGAAGAACCCCCACTTACATATTCTGATCAAAGGCGCGGTAGAAGAGCGCTCCAACGATCAACAGGAAGTGTTCGCACATTATGCCAACGACGATATGTTCGATGTACGCTCGTTACTTGAAGACAAGGTACGTCATCACTACATCGCGCTTGAGGACACGCTCTCTTACCTACTGCCGAAAGAAGTTTTCCTTGCCCTTTACAACGAAAATGGCCAGTTTGCAGCCTATTTCGATAACAATTTATCGAAACGGCAAGAGCTCATCGAAGCGGCCCATCAACAGCAAAACTTAGCGGAGTTTATTCTCACTAAAGTTGACCGCAGCATTTATCACCCACCGATGATCCTTGAACCAAATACACCAATTCACGAGGTAACGCGTGCCTTAAAAGAAAATGGGATTGACGCTGCATTGGTTCAACTCCATGGCGATGATCCACGATTGGAAAAATGGCCATCAGCCCACCCGTACGCAATAGTGACTCGTACTAATATGCTGCATTCTGTGATGATAGATGGTTGCGCGCTCGACACACCAGTGGGTGAGATCGCGAGCTTTCCTGTTTATCACGTTGATGATGGTGACTTTCTATTCAACGCCATGATCACAATGACCAGAAATAGAATGAAACGCCTCATGGTATGTGAAGGCAACAGAGCCGTCGGCATGCTGGATATGACCCAAATTCTCAGCGCGTTCTCAACCCACTCTCACGTGTTAACGCTCAGTATTGCTCGAGCAAGCAGCGTGGAAGAGCTCGCTTTGGCCTCAAACCGCCAACGTCAATTGGTCGAGAGCTTATTGAAAAACGGCATCCGCACTCGCTTCATCATGGAGCTTATCTCAGCCGTAAACGAACAAATTATCGAGAAAGCGTTCGAGTTAGTGATACCACCAGCCTTGCACGACCATTGTTGCTTGATCGTACTCGGCTCTGAAGGCCGAGGAGAGCAAATTCTCAAAACCGATCAAGACAATGCCCTGATTATTCAAGATGGTTTGGAATGGCCTCATTGCGAACAAGTGATGCGATCCTTCACACACACCCTACAACAGCTCGGTTATCCACTTTGCCCTGGTAAAGTGATGGTTAACAACCCGAAATGGGTCAAAACACAGCAAGAATGGATAAGTACCCTAAACCACTGGATAGCTAAAGCCGAACCAGAACAAATCATGGACTTAGCTATTTTCAGTGACGCCCATGCTGTTGCTGGGAATTGCGAGCTGCTGGCTCCAATTGCGGCGCATCTTCGTGACACAATGAAAGATCGCATGTTGATATTGTCTGACTTTACTCGCCCTGCCTTGCAGTTTTCGGTGCCCCTAACTCTATTTGGCAACGTAAAAAGTGCTAAAGACGGATTGGACATTAAACGCGGCGGTATTTTCCCAATTGTACACGGCATTCGCGCCTTGTCTTTGGAGTATGCCATTGAAGAGAAGAACACGTTTGAACGCATTGAAGCTCTGAGAAATAAGCGCATCTTAGAATCCGAAACGGCAGATAATCTCAACGAAGCACTGAAATTGTTCTTTAAACTTCGTCTTAATCAGCAACTCAAAAAGCAAGAAGCGTTGAATAACATTGATATTAAACAACTGGATAGAACTGAGCGTGATTTGCTTCGCCACAGCTTACATGTGGTGAAGAAATTTAAGCAATTTTTAGGCTTCCATTATCAAATTCGTGATTAACCCTGATTTTCATAAATCACAGAGGCGTAGGCAATGAACTGGTTACAACGCAAATACTGGCATTACAAATTGAAAGGCTCGCCTTATCAGTCGCTGTTTTGCACGCCAGATAAAACAGAATACGTCTCTCTTGACTGCGAAACCACCAGCCTTGATCCAAATCGCGCCGAGCTGGTGACTATTGCAGCCACCAAGATCATCGACAACCGCATCATCACCAGTCAACCATTTGAAGTCCGCTTACGCGCGCCGCAATCGCTCGACTCAGGCTCGGTCAAGATCCATCGAATTCGCCACCAAGACTTAGTCGATGGCATCAGTGAAAAAGAGGCGCTGCTCGAGCTGCTCGACTTTATCGGCAACCGACCACTTGTGGGCTATCACATTCGTTACGATAAAAAGATCTTAGACCTTGCTTGTCTGCGGCAACTTGGCTTCCCACTTCCTAACCCACTTATCGAGGTCAGTCAGATTTATCACGATAAGTTGGAACGACATTTGCCGAATGCCTATTTCGACTTAAGTCTGGATGCCATTTGTAAACACCTCGAACTTCCTATCCAAGACAAACACGACGCCTTGCAAGACGCGATTTCTGCCGCTTTGGTCTTTGTCCGCTTAACGAAAGGCGATTTACCCAACCTAACCGCGCCGTATACATAAAAATCAGTTGACCTAGCTCCCAGAAATACTTTTGTTTCAGCGATTTCCCGGCGCTTCCATCACTCTCATCCTAAAGTCTAATTGTGGAAATACGCGCGGTGACTGACAGTTATAAGCACAACGTCGTCATTACCACGACCAAGTTATTTAGAACCAAAAAACAGCCCTACAAAAATATATTCAAAATCTTATCTAGATTGGTGTAAGGCCGAGAAATAAGGCACAAGGAGAGAAGCCATGAGCGAAGCCCACGTTTATCCGGTAAAAGAAAATATTAAAACTCATACACACGCGGATAATGATACTTACTTAGCCATGTATCAGCAGTCGGTAACCGATCCAGAGGGCTTCTGGAGCGAGCACGGCAAAATCGTTGATTGGATCAAACCTTTCACCAAAGTAAAAAGCACTTCTTTCGACACTGGCCATGTTGATATTCGCTGGTTTGAAGATGGCACACTGAACGTCTCGGCTAACTGTATTGACCGTCATCTTGCAGAACACGGGGACGACGTCGCCATCATTTGGGAAGGCGATGATCCAGCCGACGACAAAACACTCACTTTCAACGAACTGCACAAAGAAGTGTGTAAATTCTCCAACGCATTGAAAGAGCAAGGCGTACGCAAGGGCGACGTGGTGTGTCTATACATGCCAATGGTGCCAGAAGCCGCAGTGGCGATGCTCGCTTGTACCCGTATTGGTGCGGTTCACACCGTAGTATTTGGCGGTTTCTCACCAGAAGCACTATCCGGCCGTATCATCGACTCTGACGCTAAAGTCGTGATCACCGCTGACGAAGGCGTACGTGGCGGACGCGCTGTTCCACTGAAAAAGAACGTGGATGAAGCACTAACCAACCCAGACGTAAAAACCATCAATAAAGTCGTCGTGCTTAAACGTACAGGTGGTGATGTTGAATGGCATGAACACCGTGATGTTTGGTGGCACGAAGCAACAGCCAACGTTTCTGACGTTTGCCCACCAGAAGAGATGAAAGCCGAAGACCCGCTGTTCATCCTCTACACATCTGGCTCGACAGGTAAACCTAAAGGCGTACTACATACTACAGGCGGTTACCTCGTCTACGCGGCAATGACCTTTAAATATGTCTTCGATTATCAACCAGGTGAAACCTTCTGGTGTACCGCGGATGTGGGCTGGATTACAGGCCATACTTACCTAATTTATGGTCCACTAGCGAACGGGGCCAAAACCATTCTGTTTGAAGGTGTTCCAAACTACCCAAGCACGGCTCGTATGAGTGAAGTGGTTGATAAGCACCAAGTGAACATTCTCTACACTGCGCCAACCGCTATTCGTGCACTAATGGCAAAAGGTAACGAAGCGGTAGCAGGGACATCACGTTCAAGCTTACGTGTAATGGGTTCAGTAGGTGAGCCTATCAACCCTGAAGCGTGGGAGTGGTACTACAAAACGATTGGTAACGAGAGCTCGCCTATCGTTGATACTTGGTGGCAAACAGAGACCGGCGGTATCTTAATTGCACCACTACCAGGCGCAACAGACTTAAAACCAGGCTCAGCAACTCGACCATTCTTCGGAGTCCAACCTGCACTGGTTGATAACATGGGCAACATCATTGAAGAAACCACAGCAGAAGGTAACTTGGTGATCCTTGATTCATGGCCAGGTCAGATGCGTACTGTTTATGGCGACCACGAACGCTTTGAACAGACCTACTTCTCAACCTTCAAGGGAATGTACTTTACTAGTGATGGTGCTCGTCGTGACGAAGACGGCTACTACTGGATCACTGGCCGTGTTGATGACGTACTAAACGTGTCGGGTCACCGTATGGGTACCGCTGAAATTGAATCAGCGCTAGTGGCGCACCACAAGATTGCAGAAGCGGCGATTGTTGGTATTCCACATGACATCAAAGGCCAAGCTATCTACGCTTACATTACATTGAACGATGGTGAATTCCCGTCAGCTGAGCTGCACAAAGAAGTTAAAGATTGGGTGCGTAAAGAGATTGGTCCAATCGCGACACCAGATGTACTGCACTGGACAGATTCCTTACCGAAGACTCGTTCTGGTAAGATAATGCGTCGAATCCTGCGTAAGATTGCAACGGGCGATACAAGCAACCTCGGAGACACGTCAACGCTTGCCGATCCGAGCGTGGTAGACAAGCTTATCGCAGAGAAAGCAGAATTGGCATAAATTCAACCAACTGTTTTAAAAGCACTTTAAAAACCGCCATCACTCATGGCGGTTTTTTGCTTTAGTGCACAAATTGGCCACAAAAAAAATATGGCAATTATGTTGTTTTTGTTAACTTGGTTACAGAAACGAGAGTGGCTATTAGGAGATTAGACCAGTAAATTGCTGCTAATTGCTATGAATTAGCTATAATCTTGGTCGATTTTTTAAAATTTGCTCGGTTTTAACAAAAAAATCGTGCTGAACTATCGTATATTTGGGAATATAAACGTTCCACTCACGATAAGGGAAGATAGCAACACAATGTCTGCAAAGTCACGGATTCTTGTTCTAAACGGACCAAATCTTAATCTATTGGGTCTGCGCGAACCGACACACTATGGTCACAGTACCTTAGCTCAAGTTGTGGATACTCTTACAGAGCAAGCCCATAACGCTGGGGTAGAACTGGAACACCTACAATCAAATCGTGAGTACGAACTGATTGAAGCCATTCACGCTGCCTATGGCAAGATTGACTTCATCATCATCAATCCAGCGGCTTTCACTCATACTAGTGTGGCGCTGCGAGATGCATTACTTGGCGTCGCCATCCCATTTATTGAGGTGCACTTATCAAATGTGCACGCACGTGAACCATTCCGTCATCACTCTTATCTGTCAGATAAAGCAGAGGGTGTGATTTGCGGTTTAGGCGCACAAGGTTATGAATTTGCTCTGTCTGCAGCGATCAATAAGCTACAGGCAAAGTAACCCTAACACTCTGCAACCCTACGAGGGTTGTCTTAATCACAAGATAAAAGAGAAAGAAAAGATGGATATTCGTAAAATCAAGAAGCTAATTGAGTTAGTTGAAGAGTCTGGCATTGCTGAGCTAGAGATCTCTGAAGGTGAAGAGTCAGTGCGCATCAGCCGTCATGGCACTGCAGCTCCTCAAGCACCAATTCACTACGCAGCAGCTCCAGCGGCGGCACCTGCTCCAGTAGCAGCGGCACCAGTAGCGGAAGCGCCAGCAGCAGAAGCTCCAGCAGCAACACCTGCAGGTCACCAAGTTCTTTCTCCAATGGTTGGTACTTTCTACCGCTCTCCAAGCCCAGACTCTAAAGCATTCGTAGAAGTGGGTCAGAAAGTAAATGCTGGCGATACTCTATGTATTGTTGAAGCAATGAAAATGATGAACCAAATCGAAGCGGACAAATCTGGCGTTGTTACAGCAATCCTAGCTGAAGACGGCCAACCAGTTGAATTCGACCAACCTCTTGTTGTAATCGAATAAGCGGGGCTTGCCTTATGCTAGACAAAGTAGTCATCGCGAACCGAGGTGAAATTGCACTTCGTATTCTTCGCGCTTGTAAAGAATTAGGTATTAAGACCGTCGCTGTTCACTCAACAGCGGATCGCGATCTTAAGCACGTACTACTCGCAGACGAAACCGTATGTATCGGCCCTGCTCGTGGTATCGACAGCTACCTAAACATTCCACGCATCATTTCTGCAGCAGAAGTGACTGGTGCTGTGGCTATCCACCCAGGTTACGGCTTCCTGTCTGAGAACGCAGACTTCGCAGAGCAAGTTGAGCGCAGTGGTTTCATCTTCGTTGGCCCAAAGGCAGACACTATCCGCCTAATGGGCGATAAAGTATCTGCTATCAATGCAATGAAGAAAGCAGGCGTTCCTTGTGTACCGGGTTCTGACGGCCCTCTAGACAATGACGAAGAGAAAAACAAAGCATTTGCTAAGCGCATTGGTTACCCAGTAATCATCAAAGCATCTGGCGGCGGCGGCGGTCGTGGTATGCGTGTTGTTCGCGCAGAGAAAGACCTTATCCAAGCTATTGCAATGACACGTGCTGAAGCAAAAGCGGCGTTCAACAATGACATGGTTTACATGGAGAAATTCCTAGAAAACCCTCGTCACGTTGAAGTTCAGGTTATTGCTGACGGTCAAGGCGGCGCAATCCACCTTGGTGAGCGTGACTGTTCAATGCAACGTCGTCACCAAAAAGTAGTGGAAGAAGCTCCAGCACCTGGTATCACCGAAGAAATGCGTAAGTACATCGGTGAACGCTGTACTCGTGCATGTATCGAGATCGGTTACCGCGGCGCAGGTACGTTTGAATTCCTATACGAGAACGGTGAGTTCTACTTCATCGAAATGAACACTCGTATTCAGGTAGAGCACCCAGTAACAGAGATGGTTACTGGCATCGACCTAATCAAAGAACAGCTTCGCGTTGCAGCGGGTCAGCCTCTGTCATTCACTCAAGATGATATTAAGATCCGTGGCCATGCGATTGAGTGTCGTATCAACGCAGAAGACCCTGAGCGCTTCCTACCATCTCCGGGTAAGATCGAGCGTTTCCACGCTCCTGGCGGTATGGGTGTACGTTGGGAATCTCATATCTACACAGGCTACACAGTACCACCTCATTACGATTCAATGATTGGTAAACTGATCACTTACGGTGAGAACCGTGATGTAGCGATTGCACGTATGAAGAACGCACTGGGTGAGATGATCATCGAAGGCATCAAAACTAACGTGCCACTGCAATTCTCCATTATGAATGACGAAAACTTCCAACACGGTGGTGCAAACATCCACTACCTAGAGAAGAAGCTTGGCTTACAATAAGCCTAAGCAAACGTCTTAAAAAATGCCCACTCCCGTGGGCATTTTTGTTTTATATGTACGCGAAGGGCTCAACATATAAATCGGCTTATTTGGGTATATACTCAAACAAATCGTAGAGTTCTGGTAAACTCTGCGCCACTTCATTCACTTTAAGAGCAAAAACCAATGCCTTGGATTCAAATCAAACTCAACGCGACCAATGAAAACGCTGAGCAAATCGGCGATATGCTAATGGAAGAGACTGGCGCGCTGTCTGTTACATTCTTAGACGCGCAGGATACACCTGTATTCGAACCTCTACCTGGCGAAACTCGCTTATGGGGCGATACTGATATTCTGGCACTGTATGATGCAGAAGCAGACACTAACTTCATCATCGACCAAATTAAAGCGAGCAATATGCTGGCTGACAATTTTGCTTACAAAGTAGAACAGCTTGAAGATAAAGACTGGGAACGCGAATGGATGGAAAACTTCCACCCAATGAAATTTGGTGAACGCTTATGGATTTGTCCAAGCTGGCGCGACATTCCAGATCCTGACGCTGTTAATGTTATGTTGGATCCAGGCCTTGCATTCGGTACGGGTACTCACCCTACAACAGCACTTTGTCTTGAGTGGCTAGAAAGCATGGACTTAAGCGGTAAGACCGTTATCGACTTCGGTTGTGGCTCAGGTATTCTTGCGATCGCAGCGATCAAACTGGGCGCTGAAAAAGTGATAGGGATCGACATTGATCCTCAAGCCCTGCTTGCTTCAAAAGACAATGCTGAGCGTAATGGCGTTGCAGACAAACTAGAAGTTTACTTACCGCAAAATCAACCAGAAGGTCTCGTCGCTGACGTCGTTGTGGCCAACATCCTTGCGGGACCTTTACGTGAACTTGCACCTATCATCAAAGGACTAGTTAAGCCAAATGGCGACCTCGCTATGTCCGGCGTATTAGACACTCAAGCTGAAGATGTTGCGAACTATTACCGTGACGAGCTTCACATTGACCCGATTGTTGAGCAAAGTGAATGGTGTCGCATCTCTGGTCGTAAGCAAGGCTAGACAAGGTTTTCAGAGCTAATTGTTTGAAATTCATACAATTTACAAAAACAATTTGTAAATGCTCAAATATTAGTCTTTTCACGCAGTGAAAAAATGCGTAAAATGCGCGCCCTTGCTGGTACAGAACTGTGATGACGTTTTGAAAATCGGAAACTATCAACTTAAGAACAATCTAATCGTAGCCCCTATGGCTGGTGTAACGGATAGACCGTTTCGCGAGTTGTGTCTTCGCTATGGTGCGGGAATGGCCGTCAGTGAAATGATGTCTGCTAACCCAAAACTATGGGGAACGTCAAAGTCGAAACAGCGCATGGTACACGAGGGCGAATCGGGCATTCGCTCTGTACAGATTGCGGGTTCCGATCCACAGCTTATGGCGGACGCAGCTCAATTCAGTGTTGAGAACGGTGCACAAATCATCGACATCAACATGGGCTGCCCGGCAAAAAAAGTGAATAAGAAGCTAGCGGGCTCTGCTCTGCTTCAATACCCAAACATTATCGAAGAGATTTTGAAAGCGGTCGTGAATGCAGTGGACGTTCCTGTAACGTTAAAGACTCGAACTGGCTGGGATACAGACAACAAGAACTGTGTCCAGATCGCTAAATTAGCCGAAAACTGCGGCATACAAGCTCTTGCTCTGCATGGCAGAACGAAAGCATGTATGTACAAAGGTGAGGCCGAATATGACAGCATTAAAGCGGTAAAAGAGGCGATTTCAATTCCGGTTATCGCGAACGGTGATATCGATAGCCCGGAGAAAGCCAAATTTGTACTGGAGTACACCGGTGCGGACGCTTTAATGATTGGACGCCCTGCCCAGGGTCGTCCTTGGATTTTCCAGGAAATCCATCACTATTTGGAAAACGGCACCACAATGGAGGAACTTCCAACTGAGGAAGTGAAAACCATTATGCTTGGTCATGTAAATGCTCTGCATGAGTTTTATGGGGAGTTCTTAGGTCCACGTATCGCGCGCAAGCACGTTGGGTGGTACCTGAAAGAGCATGAACAGGCAAGTGAGTTTCGCCGTACCTTCAACGCTATCGACGCAGCTCCGCTGCAAATTGAGGCGTTAGAAGGTTATTTTGATAACGTTGCATCATAATTAAGAGAAGAGCTAGACCGAATATGTTCGAACAAAATCTGACTTCAGAAGCATTAACAGTAACTACAGTAACGTCACAAGACCAGATTACTCAGAAGCCTTTACGTGACTCTGTTAAAGCGTCTCTTAAAAACTACCTTGCTCAACTAAACGGCCAGGAAGTAACAGAACTATACGAATTAGTTCTAGCTGAAGTTGAACAGCCACTACTAGATACTATCATGCAGTACACTCGCGGTAACCAAACTCGCGCAGCAACTATGATGGGTATCAACCGCGGTACTCTTCGCAAGAAACTTAAGAAATACGGCATGAACTAAGACCGTTTTTCAAAAAGTATTTGGAACAAGCCGTTACCTTTTTAGGTAACGGCTTTTCTTTATCTACTAAAACACTACGAATAACGCTCACTTTGTTCAGTATTACCAACTGGCTTTAAGATAACTACTGCTGAGCCAAACAATAGGAAAGCCACGAAAGCGACCCATTCATTGCCTACAGAATACGCGAAGCCCGCCAAGGCAGACCAAATCGCGACACCAAAGTGCATCATACTCATTCCAAAAGACATTAACACACCTCGATATTCATCAGATAAGCTTGCGATATGTGCTTGTAATGCCGGAGAACCAACCCCTCCAGCAAGAGACCAGAGCACTAGAGCTGGAAGATAAGCGGTCACCGTACTCATCTCATTTGAGAACACCCATGCACTGCAAGGTATGCACACCATTAAAGCCACTCGCATAACGGCTCGAGAGCTACCAAGCCAGCGAGAAGCTCTCGCCACGCACATATTTCCAACCACACTCACGATCCCTAGAGCTGCATAAATAGCGCCCACCCAACCGAGCGCCAAATCGCTGGTATCTCGAATATGAAGGCCTATCAGGTTAAATACACCAATACCTCCCCCTAGACCTAAACACATCGCTAAAATCGCCCTCAACGCGCCAGGAACATGAATTACACCTGTTATAGGTGGCAGAGCATCTGACATTTTGGACTCATCATGCTGGTCATTCATGAACACTACGCTCATAGCACTGACAAGAAGAGCCGCAACGCCCAAAATAATAAAAGCGGCACGCCATGATAAAAGCTGGGTCAACAATGCTCCGATCGCAGGGCTAGTTATCATACCTAGCGTTAATCCCGCCTGAACCATCACAATTTGACGCATCGCTCTATTACCCTTCGCGTCTCCCGCTAACGCGAATGCAATTGGCAACATGCCTGCACTTGCAATACCAGTGATCACTCGAGTTGCAATAGCAAGTTCAAAATCATGAACTATGCCCGTCGTAATAGACGCAACCCCAAATACAAAGCAAGCAGGCACCATGATACGAATACGCCCAACTCGGTCTGATAAACGGCCCAAGTAAGGAGCGCAAATTGCTATGGCTAAACTATATGCCGTAATAAATAAGGTAACCTGACTCGGTTGAACACTTAAATCATTTCCGATGGGTTCAAGAATAGATCCAAGCATCAACTCATCAACACCAACAAGAAAAGCAACGAGAAATAGGATCATGGACTGCATCATAGCTCCACCTCCTGTTCTGTTTTCGATTCAGCACAAGTGAGCAACGAAATATCTAAAACTCTATCAGGCCAAGATTGCAAAAATGCCTTCTCATGAGATACCACAATCACGCTACCGGAAAAGCGCTGGAGAGCCTCTTTAAGCGCATTTTTACTGCTGCTATCCAAATGTGTTGTTGGTTCGTCCAACAGCAAAACATTGCATTTCTGAACCGATAAACAACACAGTTTCACCCGAGTTTGCTCACCACCGCTCAATGTATCTAAGTGGCGCTGCGTCTTATCCCCCGAGATCCCAAAGCGAGCTAATAGCTTGCGTGACTCTTTGCTTGAGATTGTTGGCGCACAAGAGCACAGCTCCTGTTCAGGCGTGTTCTGAGGATGGCGCCAAGACAAATCTTGAGAAAAATAACCAATCATTGCACCTTTTGCCAATACCACCTCACCAGAGAGTGGCTCGCTCTCCCCCATCAGGGTTTTAAGTAAGGTCGACTTACCCACGCCGTTAAAGCCAGCAACAACCAACTTTTCCCCGCGCGCTAACGTGATATCAAATACTGGAAGCAGAGGCTGCTGATAACCGATCATCAACGCTTTTGCCTCAACCACATTCGGTTGCTCAATGGGCTGGTAAGCAAAGTCAAACGTCGATACTTTCTCTACATTATTCAGTTGAATACGTTCGATTTTATCCAGTTTTTTCTTACGCCCTTTAGCAAGACTCGCGTTAACTCCAGCGCCATTTTTGGCAATAAATTGCTCTAACTTTCGAATTTCATTTTGCTGAGCCTTATATTGCTTTTCTATCAAAGCACCATCGTGATGCTTTTGCTGCATTGCTTTGACATAAGTGCCGCTGTATTTTCGAACCGTTTGATAATCAATATCACAAATACTGGTCGCTACTTGATTAAGGAAATCAACATCATGAGAAACCAGTAAAACTGTGCCAATGTAATCATTGAGAAACGTGACTAGCCATTCAATGTGAGGAGCATCAAGATAGTTTGTCGGCTCATCAAGAATTAACACATCGGGGTTGCGAAGTAACAACCTGCCTAAAAGGACTTTGTGTCTTTGACCGCCACTTAGCGAGACAAGCGGTGTATCTAAGCCAAATTGATAAATACCAAGACCTACAGCAACTCGTTCAATTTTGGTATTAATTGCATAGAAGTCTTCATCTTCTAAATATGCCTGTAGCCGAGCGACTTGGCTTAAAAGAGATGTAGAGTGAGACTCGGTCATCGCCTGATACAAAGTCCAAAGCTTCTGCTCGGCAGCGTATAAGTTCTCAAAAGCACTCTTTAAGCATTCATAAACCGTCAGCGCATTATCCATCTTAAAATGTTGCTCTAAATACCCCACCTCAAGGTTTGGTAACCAGTCAATGCAGCCCTTATCTGCAGATAATTCACCAATAAGCAGTTTTAATAAGGTGCTTTTTCCAACGCCATTCGCTCCAGTGATACCTATTTTCTCTCCCACGTTAATTCGAAATGTCGCGTTGTTATATAAACTCTTATCAGCGATCTGATAAGACAAATTTTTAACTTGTAAAATACTCATGCTTTTAACCAAATAAAAAGGGCCGGTGATCAATACCGGCCCTTATTTCAATACTGGATAATGCTTTGTAGCTGCTTAACAGATACAAAAAGGCCGATGATGAAATATCACCGGCCATCTCTTCTCTTTTATCAGGTGTACAGACGCCTGCGTATAACTTCAGCGAAGTTACTCACGCATAAAACACCTGATGAAGATTAATTTAAGACTCCGGGCAACACTTCATCGCGTTTTTTGCACGGAGTTCAGCCTTCTTACAAAGCTTTTAAACAAGAGATATAACATGATTTACTGTCGAAAAAATATTCGATGTGAAGCGTACACCTTTAGAATAAAAAGTACCAGATAATTATTAAAACTATCGTGACTTACACGAAGGTCCACAGAAAGAAGACTTTTCCTCAGTCAATGTGCCAGGTGAACTGCTTACTCAGCAAACACAGCTATGAAAGCACCTATACCGCTCACGTTATACGTACGTAGTGGTGGCTTTGAAGGTTGGAGAGGGTTAGAGGGAAGAAGTAGCGAATATACTTTAAGACACTGGCTTAAATAGGTCGACAAAACAAAATCCATGTTTGGAAAGTTTTAAATGCGCTGAGTTTATATTAATAAGCGCCTATGGCTAAATCAAAACATCTAAAGCAGAGAAATCTCCCCCGAAAATAACATAACCTAGTGAATAAATTTTCCAGGTAATAATAAAGGAAGCTTTGGTAAGTAAGCACAAGGGCTGAGAACTAGCGCTCAATACTAGGACCCGGTTCAGTAGAAACCACACAAAACTGAGTTTCACTTCACTCATAACAGGGCTTAGAAAGCATCGCCAGAGGGAAGCCGGCCTCTCGATGCAAGGTTTCAATACGAAAGTGGGTTTAAGGTAAGTCGGGGAACCAAAACGAAAAAAGCCCCAGTCTTTCGACTGGGGCTTAATATAAGTGGCGGAGTGGACGGGACTCGAACCCGCGACCCCCGGCGTGACAGGCCGGTATTCTAACCAACT